>NZ_JBMWDP010000046.1:0-29729 GCF_049545505.1 Stenotrophomonas sp. NPDC077421
GCGTGGTGGTTCAAGATCACGGCGAGCGTGCGCGGCAAGCCCGGGGAGGGTTCCATCGTGGAGGGCACCCCGGGCAAAGTGCCGAACTACGCGGAAATGGAAGAGCTGAACCGGCAGATCGGTCAGGAGCGCATCGTCCGGTTCAATGAAGATCTTCGCGTGGCTGCCGCAGCGGCAGCCGACGCGACTGCCAAGGCCGACCTCGCTCGAGACGTCGCCGTGGCACGGGCGGATGCGGTGGCGGCACAGGTGGCCGATATCCTCGAGGCGGACGAATGGTCATTCGACGGCGTGTACCCCGTCGGCGATCTGGTGCAGGCCGGCGGTCGCCTGTATCGCGCTCGGGTGGAGACCAGCGGACAGCAGCCCGATCTGTTTCCTGCCGTGTGGGAGCTGATCGGCGAGTACGCATCGCTGGGTGAGGCAGTCGCTGGTGCGCTGTCCATGACCACCGTCAACGCGAGCGAGATCGAGGCCCAAGCCGCGCAGCTGCAGGCGATTCAGGTGCGTATGCCGATCGGGGCTGCCGCGGTCGCGAGTGAGGCCAGTGTTATCGCGGAGCGAAATGCCCGGGTGTCAGCCGATGAGGCCCAGGCGGGCCAGCTGCAGGCGGTGCAGGCGCGCATGCCAGCAGGTTCGGGCATGGTTGCAAGCGAAGCATCGGTCGTGGCCGAATCACAGGCTCGCGCCAGCGGCGACGCAGCGCAGGCTCAGCGGACAGACGCTGTCGTTGCACGCCTACCTGCCGGCGATGGCAGTCTCGCTTCCCAAGCGTCCGTGACTGCCGTCGAGCAGGCCAGTGTGGGCCGTGACAGCGCGCTTGGGCAGCGCATCGAACAGGTCAACGCAACGGTGGAGGGCAAGGCGGAGACGTCCGCGCTGCAGGTTCTCCGCAGTGAGGTTCAGCAGCTCGAGGGCGCCGTCAGCGCCAACAGCATCGCGATCACACAGGTAAAGGCTTCCACCGTAGCCAATCCCAACATGATCGCGAACCCCACGTGGCGCAGCGGCTTCGCCTCCTGGACTACCCCGGCGAGCGGCGGGGCGTACTCGGACGCCAGCTACGGACCATTCGCGGCGATCCACGCTACCGCCAGCAACGACACCTCCTATCAGTTCATCCCTGGGCCGATTACCCCGGGCATGCACACGTTGTCAGGCGAGATATTCCGCAACGGGCTGCAAGGCAATGCCCGTTTGGCGATCAGCGCGTACAACAACGACGGGTTGATCGGATCGGTCACCGCGCTGTCGGACCCGACCAAGCTCGGTGTCTGGACCAGGTACAGCTGCACGATCGACGTTCCCGCCGGCACCACCCGATTGCTTGTGGGCATCATCTGTGAGGTGACCGACGCCGTCTCGTCTTTCCGCCGGCTGAAGCTGGAGCAGGGCGCGGCGCCAACGGTGTGGAGCGACGAGGTGACCGTCGGCGGCACCGCGTCGGCCACGCAGGCCTTGGAGGTTCGCGCCACGACTCTGGAGAACGGCCAGAGCCAGATGTTCGCCAAGTACACCTGGGCGCTCGACGTCAACGGCCGCGCCATCGGCATGACCTCGGTGAACAACGGCACCATCGGCCGCATCGACATCGTGGCCGACCGCTTCGGAATCGTAGACCCGAACAATACCGGCAGCACCACGTTCGAGGGTGGCCGTTGGCTGACGCGGTCGGGCGGCCTTCTGCTGGCGCACGGCAAGCCATTCGGCATCTCGGGGGATATTCTGTTCTGGATCGGCGTCGGCTCAGACGTGAATGCCTGCAGCAAGGCGAACGGCCTGCTGTGGTTCGACAACAAGGGGGCCGGCTTCTTTGGGGGCTCACTCTCGGCCGGCATCCGGCGCAACGCCTACCGCTCGACGGCCGTCTCTACGACCGCGTCGGTGGAGTCGCCGCCGTTTGGCACCGGTGGAGCGCCAAAAACCGTCGTCTTCAGCCTGGCCTACTACAACTCCGGCTACCTGGATTCGGGTACGCCAGGCGTGGTCGCCAACAGCGTGATCATGACCTTGCAGCGCAGCTACAACGGCGGCGCGTGGGAGACCGTCAGTTCGATGCAGGTTGGCGGACAGACGTCGGTCTACTACGACGATCTGTGGGGGCGGTACAGCTACGAGGCGCAGGTCGGTGGAAGTGTCACGTTCACCGATGGCCTGCCTGGCACCGGGACGTTCGCCTATCGGGTGCTGCTCAGCGGCGCCGCCGGCCTGTGGCCGGTCACACTGGCCGAGGCCAACGGCAGCAACTTCCACATCGGCTCCCAGGAGCTGTCTTTGATCAGTACGGAGGCTTGACGTGGCAGTAATTAGCGAGAGCGAGCAGTTCGGCACGAAGGTGGAGGCGATCGCGCCTCGCATCGGGATCGACTGGAGCCCGTACACGAACGACGGGCCGGTGACCTTCCATTTCGAGAAGGTGACCACGCAGGCCGACGGCACGGTCTTGGAGCGCACCTTCCTCGGCGTGCTGCCGGCAAGGATCAGCGAGCTGCTGGCGCGGGACTACACCGTGAAGCACCCCGTCACCGGCGAGGAAACGGTGGAACCCGGGTGGAAGCTGATGGCCATGATCAAGGCGGCGACCGACGCGGTGTTCGAGGCGAGCGCACCGCCGGCGCTCCCGCCGCCCCTGTAGCCGCTCAGGCCACGGCCGCGAGCAGATCCTCGCGGTTGTTGCGGGGCGTGTTCACCGCGCGGCTGACGCGATAGGCCTCCATCGCCGGCGGCTGGCTGGCCAGCAGCATCGCCATCGCCGCATCGGCGTCGGCCGCGATCCACTCGTCGGCCTGGCCGGGGTTGAGCCACACCGGCATGCGGTCGTGGATGTCCGCCGACACGCCGCTGCTGTCGCCGGTGATCACGGTGAACGTGCCGAGGTTGTCTGGGTCCAGCAGGGGGCTGGTGTCTTCCCAGAGGCCGGCGGCCCACAGCGGCGTGGCCGCGTGGATGAACCACGGGTCCTTCTTCCCGTCCTCTTCGTTGACCGACCACTCGTAGTAGCCGGCCATCGGGATCAGGCACCGCCGCTTCTTGAACGCCGCGCGGAACGCCGGCTTCTCCGCGACGGTCTCGATCCGGGCATTGATCGTGGAGCCCTGGAGCTTCTTGGCCTTGGCCCAGAAGGGCAGGAGGCCCCACGAAAGCCTGGTGAGCTGCAGGCCGGTGCCGCGGTCAAGGATCACCGACGCGCGCTCATGGTGGTGGAAACCTTCTACGAGAACGTGGAAGGGCCGGGCGGCGGCAACCAGGTCGTGCAGTTCACGCCTCGCACGGGCGACCCCATGCTGGTGGCCTGCTTGTGGTCGCACTGGGTCGATCCCGCCGGCAAGGAGCCTGATCTACTGTCCTTCGCCGCGATCACCGACGACCCGGAGCCCGACGTCGCTGCTACCGGTCACGATCGGACGATCATCAACATCAAGCCCGAATAGGTGGACGCCTGGCTAAATCCGGACCCCGCCAATCTTGGCGCACTGTACGCCATCTTCGACGACAAGTGGCATCCGTTCTACGAGTACCGCGAAGCTGCCCAGATTCCAAGCCCTAAGTCGCGTTTATATGCTGGTCACTTAACAGGTTTGTTTCCTTTCCAAGCAGTCTTGAAATCAAGAGCGGCCATCATCTGGAAAGGTGTGCAATGTTGTACTCCGACAGCGTTACATGCGTCCGGAATCTTGCGGTTGTGCGGAGCAGCCCTTGGGGCGCTAACCTCATGCGTGACCACACAGCGATTTTGGGGGTCTTTCAGTGCATGGGCAACAAGGAAGGGGTCTTGTCCAACGGTTTGCAGCTGGACCTCCGTGAGTTCCAATGAATAGCCATTCGCCATCACGGTCGTGACCAGCTGCGGAGTCACTTTGTCGGCCAGTAAAATAGAAGCCTTATTGTCTTGATCGCTTGCCCAGGCGAAAAGCTCGTCTTTCTCGGCGTTATTGGAACCGTCCTTGATTTCTTGAAATATCTCGTGCGGCATTTTGATATTTCCGAGCTCTCCGTGATGGCGCAGCCAAGACCAGAATTCCGGGACCCAAGAGTGCCGGAAATAGGTGTTGGCCGCGTGCATGACAACGTTTGCGTCGACTAGATAAATCATAATTATGCGGCTCGTCCGTTTGCCGAATTCAGTAGCGGATAGACACTGCGCGGAGCAACGCCAAGTATCTTGCCCGCCTTCGTTGCACTCAATGTGCCCTCGGTAATTCCGCGATGCGCGGCATCCAAGAGTGCTTTCCCGAGTCTATGGCGACGAACCATGTAGTAGCTTGGGCCGCCCTCACTCTCTTTGGCTTTTCGCGCTTCCTTCTCGCTCTCTTTTTGTCGGCGCCACTCCGCACGGAAATGATCAGCCAATGTGGTCCATTGGTCGAAAGATAGCTTTCCGGAGGAGTACAGCCGATATGCCACCATCGTCATGCTTAGGTTGCGAGGCGACGCGAACCGGGAAATGTACTCAGAGATCGCGGCCGTGCTGCTGAGTGGCGGCACGTTTAATTCAATAAGTTCCTCGTTTGGGAGCAGGAAGGCGCTTGCAACTTCGTTGCAGAATCTCTCTGATTCGAGCTCGGATGCGAAAGCGCTAATGCCGGACTCCCCAAGCCAGATGTGGCTCGCCTCATGGAGTAGCGTGAAGCTCCAAGCCGGCTTTGCATCTTGGTCATTGATGATAATAAAGGGCGCAAGTGGGTCTGAGAGCGCGATCCCTCTGAACGCTGAGACATCAATGTTTGTGTGATGAGTTCCAAGGTTTCCGAGCAATACAACGAAAACCCCAATCGCCTCCAGCTTTTGCCGTAGGTAAGAAAAGGCAAGCTCTGGAGTCTTAAGAGAGCGGAATTCCTGCAGGCTTATGCCAGTTGTTTCGACAATAGAGCCGAGAACATCGGACCTAGACCTACTACCTGCCATCGCACCGACAAAATCGAGCTTGGGATGATCCTCCTCCTCAAGCATCGCGCGTACCAGCGACTGTCGTGTTTTGACGTCACGAAGGAGCGCTGCGATTACTGGCTCATCGCGAGAGGATCGCTGGGGCAAGGTCCGAAAGTCGTGAGACGATTCGTCCGCGCGCGGCGGGACGGGCAGGTAAAAAGCGAGGAGCGGTCGCCGGTAGACCTTGGACATCTTGCGAAGGATCGCCTCTGTGGGCTCGGTCTGCCCTTCTTCCAAGGCGTTGACCCGGACAGCGCCGCTCAACTTTCTGGTGTCGTTGATCCCAAGCTTAGACGCGGCAGCCTCAGGCGACATGCCAGCCGTCTCGCGTGCCCATTTCAGGATTTGTGGATTTACCGACGGCATGGCCATCCTGGCTCATTTGCTGTGGACGGCCGAATACTACAAGTTGGATCTCCAGATTGCCAATTGCCGCCGTTCATGGCAGGCGGTACGGCCTCAGCAACGCGCTCGGGGTAGATCGTGCACGGAGGTGGTAAAGCTAGGTGACAGCATGTGCTGCCGCATGTCCCAAGCGGGCTCTCCTGACCATCTAACGGCATCCTTGCTGACTGGTCGGAAGTGTAGGCACCGAAGGCCGGGTCCGAGCTTGCCCGGTGGGCGCCCCTGCCGTGGTGGCGCAACCTACCCCCGTCGGACTCGGGGTCATTGGCTGCTCAGTCCGGGGCGCCTGAGCCGCGTCGCGCCAGCGCCCTTCGCTCAGTCGAAAAGGCCGATCGCAGACCATGAGACCCTGTTTCGTATCCTGCGGCCATGCTTCCTCATGACTTCGAATGGGCGATGTCCCTCCCCAACCCAGACTGCCGGCCAGACGTGATCCGGCACCGGGGGCAGTGGGTCGTCAGGCTCCACCAGCGGGTGGACAACGGGACGTGGTTTGCCGAGCTGGACGTGCAGCGGGAGCGCCGGCCGAAGAGGCTCTGTGAAAGCTACGACACCGGCATCATCGGTGCCGAGCTGTGGGTTGAGCGCCACCAGGACCGGCTGCGAACTGAGGTGCTGGCCAAGTACGCAGACGCCAAGTTCCCGATCAAGCAACTAGGGGCGACCGACGGGCCACCGCCTGCGGCGTAGACGGAGGCGGCGCCAAGCCGCAATAGTGGCGTCTAGCCTTGGACCTACCCCATACCCCATGAGCATCCTCAACGTCTTGCTGCGCCCTGACAAGCTGCTGGTGGCTGTCGACACCCTGGCGCAGGATGCGCACACGGGACAGCAGTCCCGAGGCGCCAAGCTCCTGCTCATCCCCCAGCACTACCTCGTGCTGGCCTGTAGGGGCTCGGCTCAGTTCTTCCTGAGGATCTACGAGCTGTGCCTGCAGGCCAGCTTCCGCGCGGACTTCACGATGGAGCAGCTCATGGCAGAGCTGGGTCTGGTAATCGACAAAGTATGGCCAGCCTACGTGGAGGCCGCCGATAGGGCAGGGCTGCCGCGAAGCGACCTGCACACGGAGCTGGTTCTGGGTGGCTGGTCGCCGAAGAATGGCCGGATGATGGCTACGGCCTACGCCAAGGACGCGGGCGGCGCGGCAGCAGTGGTCCAGATACTTGCCGGCGGTCTCGCGTCACCAGGAGAGCCGCTGCGTGGCCGGCCAGACAGCTTCGACGCAGCTGCAGTCGCGGAGGCGGGCCGGCTCCAAGCTGTGTACCTCAACGATCGGACCGGGCGCGCGGTGGCGGGTGGTAGCTTGCTCGTGGCCAGGCTCTCGCGCGGCCTAGCGACGGTCGAGGAGATCGGTCTGCTGTAGACGTGCGGAGCTGGCGCTGTGCGCTGGACGTGGAGTGCAGGCGAGCTCTCACCCCCAATGATCCGTGCAAATTCCGTGCAACTGGCAAAAGAAAAGGGCTCGCATTGCTGCGAGCCCTTTGAATAGTGGTGGCCGAGGACGGAATCGAACCGCCGACACGGGGATTTTCAATCCCCTGCTCTACCAACTGAGCTACTCGGCCACTTCATCGCTGCGTTGCCGCTGGCGAGGACGCGAATAATACGGAGGTCTGAGAGGTTCGGCAAGCCTTTCATCAAAAAAATTTCACATTTGCTGCTGAGGGTGCCGCGCGGCCTCGCGCATGCCGGCCAGCAGCACGATGCCGATTGCCATGAGGATCGTCGCCAGCAGCAGCGACGCGCGGTAGGAACCGCTGTCGCGGGCGAGCATGCCGGCCACCGCCGGCGCGATGATCTGCGCCACGCCGTAGCTCAGCGTGAGCGTGGCCATCGCCGCAGCAGGGTTCTGTGGATAGTGGCGGCCCACCACGGTAAGCGTGAGGCTGACGATGCCGGCGAAGGTGATCCCAAACAGCAACGCGCTGCCGACGCCCGCAGCGAGGCCGTCGTCGAGCAGCGGCAGCACGAACGACAGGGCCTGCAGCGCGAAGGCGACCCACAGCGCGCGGATCATGCCCACGCGCGCAGCCAGCCGATCCCACAGGAACGTCGACGGCACCGCCGCCAGGCCGACCAGCACCCATACCGCACTGCCATGCCCGCTGAAGACGGCGGTCTGTTCGAGTATGGCGACGATGAAGGTCGCGCCAATGGCGAAGCCGAAGCCGGCGCAGAAGTAGGCAGCGACCAGGAGCACGCGCCAGCGCCGTGATGGCGGTGGCGGCGCGCTGGCCAGGTGTGCCGCCGACGGCGCGGCGGGTGCCGGCATCCAGCGCCACGCCGGCACCAGGAAGACCACGCCGAGCAGCCCCAGCCAGACCCATTGTCCGCTCGAACCGGCGTGCCCGGCCAGGAGCGCGGTCGCCAGGCCGGACACCGCGATACCCAGGCCGAGCCCGGCGAAATGCAGGCCAAGCCGCGGTCGTCGGCGCTGCGCCAGCAGCCAGTTCAACACCAGCCCGGAGGCCAGCAGCAGGCCGGCGGTACTGGACATGCCGGCGATGAAGCGCAGCACGCTCCAGAGCCACGGCCGGGTGGTGCAGCCCATGAGCGTCGTGGCGGCCACCGCGAGCAGCAGGCCGGCCCGGTAGAAGCGGAACCGGCGCTGCGGGTCGCCGACGCGCGCCACCAGCAGGGTGCCGAGCAGGTAGCCCAGGTAGTTGAACGTTGCCAGCCAGCCGCCCTGCGCGGCGCTCAGCCCGGCATCGGCGCGCATCAGCGGCAACAGCGGCGTGTAGGCGAAGCGGGCCAGACCCACGGTGAGTACCAGGGCGCAGATGCCGGCGCCGATCACCTGCCAGGGGTGCAGCGACGACGGGGACGGCGGGGAGGGCAGGGTCATGGTGGTTGAGGGGGCGGGCGGCGGCAGCCCCATCCTCGGCGACATCGCGCCGGCTGTCTTTCGATAGAATGACGCATCATGTCGATGAAACGACTCTCACTGCCCGCCCGGTCGGCGCCGTGGCGCGACGTGGCGGTGCCGCCGCTGCCTCGGCTGGCCTGGCCGGTGGTGGCACGCAGCCAGCAGCTGGCCGCCGGGGAGCGCTTCCCCCCGCATGCGCACGGCTGGAACCAGCTCGTGTTCGCGACCGAAGGCGTGCTGCAGGTCACCGCCGCGCATGCGCGTTACGTGATCTCACCGCAGCAGGCGCTGTGGGTACCCACCTCGACGGTGCATCACACCGGTGCCTTGAGTACCGCCGCGTTCCGCAACCTGTATGTTGCCGATGACGCGGCCCCGGGCATGCCCGATCACTGTGTGGTAGTGGATGCGTCACCGCTGCTGCGCGAATTGATCGTCGAACTTGGCCGCACCGACCCCGCGCATGACGCGGCCTGCTACAGCGCACTGTGCGCGGTGATCTGCACGCAGCTCCCACGCCAGACGCGCCACGTGCGGCACCTGCCCTGGCCGCAGGACGCGCGCCTGCAACGGTGGTGCCAGCGGTTGTACGACCATCCCGGTGATACGCGCGACCTGCCGGCCTGGGCGCTGCGGATGGGGATCTCCGCGCGCACGCTTGCGCGTCACTTCCAACGAGAGACCGGCATGAACGTGCGTGCATGGCGGGCGCGCCTGCGCCTGCTGCGCGCGATGGAGGGGCTGGTGCAGGGGCGCTCGCCGACCACCATCGCGCATGAACTCGGCTACGCGTCGGCATCGGCGTTCAATTACATGTTCCGGATCGAAACCGGCATGACCCCGCTGCAATGGCGCCGGGCGCGGCAGGGCACGGACGCGCCGGGCTAGCGACGCGCGTCGCTCAGGGCTGCACCGGACAGGCCAGGTTGACCAGCCGGTCGTTCTCAAAGCGCGCGCGGATCTCGCCGCCGCCGACTTTGTCGGCTGTCCACCAGGCGGTGGTGCCGGCGTCCCGCAACGGGTTGCCCAGTTCGAAGTACACGTGCCGGCGGCTGTCGCCGGGTTGCACGCGTCCGCAGTGCGTGATCGGCGATGCCATCTGGCCGCAATCGCCCTGCAGCAGGCACAGGCGGGTGTAGCACTGCCGCGCACCGGAAGACCAGTGGCCCTGCGCAAGCAGACAGCCCGGCTCGGTGGTCAGCACGGCCCAGCATGCCAGTCCGAACACGGTGGTGGCCGACATCAGCGCGAGCAGCAGGTAACGGCGCAGGTGGCGGTGGAGATGGGCGGTGACGGGGGTCATGGCGCCATGATGCGCCACTGCAATGCTGTGGTGTTGCCGGATGTGTCGATGTCCGTCGCGCAAGACGCGCGGCGGGTGGCCAGCATGGCATCGACGGAATGCTGGTCCGCCGCATCCCCGCGCGGGGCGGCAGCGCCGGCGGTCGGGTGGTGGGGTGCTCGCATTGCCATGCCGCGCGCCGTGGCCATGCGAAAATCCCGCGAATTACTCAAGGAGCGGGGGGAAAGCATGGGATTTGTGATGTTCATCGTGGCGCTGGGCCTGGACGCAACGGCGTGGTACCTGATCGCCGGGAAAGTGCTGGCAGGCAAGTCCGTACCGGTCCGCCACGGCGCGGGCCTGGTCGCGGCGCTGGCGGCGTTCATGGCCGCGTTGATCGTGATGGCGATCGCTGGCCTGATCAAACCAATGGAACCTGTCGAGCTGACCCCGGCCCAGGCCGAGCAGGTCAAGGAGCGCCAGGCCGAACGGGCGCAGCAGGATGCCGAGCGTGACGCACGCAAGGCCGGCCGCGCGTTCGAGGCCTCCAAGGACAAGACGTTGAAGGAGATCGCCGAGACCGGTCCTGCCAAGGCGCGCACCTTCGCCGAAAGCTATGCGGCCATGAATGGCGTGGACGAGGCGTCGCGCGAGGCGTTCTACCTGTGCCTGGGCGACTACATCGGCAGCAAGGATGGCCAGCTCAAGGCAGGCGATGTGCTGGGCTGGTGCCTGAACGATTTCAAGCACGACCCCGCCAGGTTCGTGGCCGAGAAGTCACGCTACGATTACTTCAAGGTGCGCAGCCAGTTCAGCGCGTGGGACGGGTCCAGCTACAAGGTGGATGCGTTCATCAAATCCACGATGGAGAATCCGGATTCCTACAAGCACGTGAGCACGCGTCATCGCGTCAGGGTCGATCCCACCGAGACCTTCGTGCTGGTGGACACCACCTTCCGCGGTACCAATGCCTTCGGTGGCGTGGTGACCAACCAGGTGCGACTCAAGGTCGATCCTGCCACCGGCGACGTGCTGGACGTGCTTCACGCGCAGTAAGCCGGCGTGCGGCAACCGGCGTCGATCCGGTTGCCGCGCCTGCGGTGACATGCGCGTCACGGCCGAACCGCCACGCTGGTGCCATCGGGCCCTGCCGGGCCTGCCACCGTGAGCATCGACCATGAGCAGCACGCAGCAACCGCGAAAGGATGACCAGCAGGGCATCCAGGAAAGCCAGCAGGATCGCAAGCAGGACGAAACCGCCAAGCAGCGGCCGGGCCAGCACGATCAACAGGTGCACGACGCCAACACACGGCGCCCGACGCGGCAGGACCAGGCGCCGGAGTAATCCGCCGGCGGCATTGCGCAGGACGCAAAAAAAACCCCGGGAACCATGTTCCCGGGGTTTTCTGTTGAATAGTGGTGGAGCCAGGGAGGATCGAACTCCCGACCTCGTCATTGCGAACGACGCGCTCTCCCAGCTGAGCTATGGCCCCACGGATGGTGCGAACCGCATGGTACCGGCCGAGCCGGTGAACCACGCGACAGGCCTAGTGTAGCGCTGCCACGTCAGGGCTGCAAAGGGGGCCGGTCCTGGGCGGCACGGGCGTCTGCGGCCACGGTCTGACCTTCCGGACCGGGCGCGTGCCGGGCATAATCCGCGCCACGCATCCTGGCAGCAGCCAACCGATCAGGGTCGGGGATGGACGGCCGTCCCCCGCATCGCCCTGAAAACAACCTGCAACATCCGCGCAATATCGTGCCGCATCGCTGCGCAACCAGCGGTGCTGTCGTTGTTTTCCTGCGTGCGTCGCACGCCACCCAGTTCAGTACTGCCCGAGACCCCTGCATGCCTGTCAATCGCACCACCTCCGTGTCCCTGCGTCATTCTTCGCGCCGTGTTGCTGTAACCGGACCGCTGCCGCGCCGTCATGCCCTGGCGCTGGCCTGCGCCACCGTCTCGCTGCTTGGCCTGGCCGGCGCCGCCTCGGCCCAGGACGCGAGCCCGACCTCGCTCGACGCGATCACCGTGACCGCCGATCACCGCGAGCGCAATCTGCAGGAGGTGCCGGTGTCGGTCGGCGTGGTGCAGGGCGAGCGCATGCGCGACTACACCGCCGGTGGCGACGACACGCTGCTGGCGCTGTCGGGCAAGGTGCCGAGCTTCTATGCCGAAACCACCACCGGCCGCATCTTCCCGCGCTTCTACATCCGCGGCCTGGGCAACATCGATTTCTACCTGGGCGCCTCGCAGCCGGTGTCGATCATCCAGGACGACGTGGTGCTCGAGCACGTGGTGCTCAAGTCCAATCCGGTCTATGACGTGGACCAGGTCGAAGTGCTGCGCGGTCCGCAGGGCACGCTGTTCGGCCGCAACACCACCGCCGGCATCGTCAAGTTCGACAGCATCAAGCCGAGCCAGGACTACAGCGGTCGCGTGCAGGCCAGCTATGGCACTTACGGCAGCGTGGCGGTGGACGGCGGCTTCGGCGGTCCGATCAACGACATTGCCTCGTTCCGTGTCTCGGCGCTGTATCAGCACCGCGACGATTACGTGGACAACACCTACACCGGCCCGAGCGCCGATGGCACGGTCTCGCCGAAGAAGAATGCGATGGGCGGCTTCGACGACCGCAACGTGCGTGCGCAGCTGCTGCTGCAACCCAGCGATGCCTTCTCGCTGCTGGCCTCGGCGCATGCGCGCGATTACGACGGCACCTCCACCCTGTTCCTGCGCAGCGCGCTGACCAAGGGCTCCAACAAGACCGACGTGCCGCGCGACAAGGTCGCCTATGACGAAGCCGGCAACAACCCGCAGGCCTACAAGACCTACGGCGGCTCGATCAAGGCGGTCTACGATTTCGGCAACGTGTCGCTGACCTCGATCACCGCCTACGAAACCACTTCCGGCTACAGCCGTGGTGATACCGACGGCGGCGCGGCGGTGAACTATCCGGTCAACGGCGTGCCGAACGGCTACGGCCAGTCGATGGGCCAGATCCGCGATCTGGACCAGTGGACCCAGGAAATCCGCTTGGCCAACGGTGACGACAACCGCCTGAAGTGGCAGGTAGGCGCGTTCTACTTCGATGGCCGTGACACCACCGATTTCTACCAGCGCGCCTGGTTCCTGCAGGGCAATGCGCGCAATCCGAACAACTGGGTGCGCCTGCGCAACGTCAATACCTCGTGGGCCGGTTTCGGCCAGATCAGCTATGACGTCACCGACAGGTTCACGCTCACCGCCGGCCTGCGCCAGACCCGCGACGAGAAGCACACCCGCCTGCTGAAGACCGCCGATACCGCCGCCGGCGTGGTGACCTACAAGGGTCGCACCGACGTGGAGATGTCCGATACCACGCCGAGCTGGGATGTCAGCGCGATGTACGCGTTCAACCCGCAGCTGAGCGTGTATGCGCGCGTGGCGCGCGGCTTCCGTGGCCCGACCATCCAGGGCCGCTCGGCCGTGTTCAATGCCGACTTCACCACCGCGGACTCGGAAACCATCCTGTCCTGGGAAGCGGGCATCAAGAGCAGCCTGTGGGACAACCGCCTGCGCGTGAACGCCGCCGCGTTCACCTACGTGGTCAACGACATCCAGCTCAACGGCAACGACTCGGACGGCAACGGCGTGCTGTTCAACGCCGACAAGGCCAAGGCCTACGGCCTGGAAGCAGACATGGAACTGCGCCCGGTGCCGAACCTGAGCCTGAGCGCCGGCGTCAGCCTGCTGCACAGCGAGATCCAGGACGACCGCGTGTATGCGCAGGTGTGCGCCCTCAATGGTGCCGTGGTGTGTACGGTGAACGATCCGACCATCAAGGTCGGCGCGAACACCTTCGCCCAGATCAACGGCAACCCGCTGCCGAACGCGCCCAAGTACAACATCAACCTGGCCGCGCGTTATGACGTGCCGGTCAACGACAGCGATGTGTTCTTCGTGTCCACCGACTGGAACAGACAGGGTTACACCAGCTTCGTGCTGTACGACTCGGCCGAGTTCAACTCCAAGGGCAGCTTCGAAGGTGGCCTGAAGCTGGGCTACTCGGGCAACTATGGCGCCTGGGAAGTGGCGTTGTTCGCACGCAACATCACCAATGAGAAGAACCTCAAGGGTGTGATCGAAAACTACATGGCGGCGGTGTACAACGAACCGCGCACCGTGGGTGTTTCGCTCAACATGAACTGGTAACGGACGGGCATCGGCGCCGCGCAGCTGCGGTGCCGACGTCGCCTGTCGCACGCCTCGACAACGCCCTGCCCAAGCAGGGCGTTGTCGTTTCCGGTGTGCGTCGATCGCCGCCGCGTTGGGTCACGGACCGCGGCCCACGCCGTTCTACCTTGCGGCGGGCGCGGCCAGCGGCGGTGACAGTTCGGCGAACAGGCCACCCAGTACGCCCATCGTGGCCTTGTCCGCGCCCATGTCTTCAGCCGCATTGGCGATGGCGATCACGGCATTGTTCTGGCCGGGGAACAGCACCACCCACGCCAGCCAGTTGCCATCCGAGCCGCCGTGCACGAGCACGGGCCCCTGGCGCCCGGCGATGGACGGCTGCACGCCCCAGTCCAGGCCCGATCCGCTACCCGGCTGCGCGGTCTGCATCAGTGCGTAGGACGCCGGGGTCAGCAGCGTACCCTTGCCCTGGCTGCCGGCAAGCTGGTCGATCGCGAACAGCGCCAGGTCCTGCAGGCGCATGTGCAGGTTGCCGGCGGCGGTGTAGATCGGCGGCACGCCGTCGTCGGCCTTGCGCGGTGCGGTGGTCACCGGCTTGCCGGCGCGGTGGCCCAGCGGCTGGTTGCCGCGCGTCGGGCCGAAGCCGGCGCCCGTCATGCCCAGCGGATCAAACACTTCGCGCTGCATCAGCGTTTCCACATCCTTGCCGGTGGCGTGCTCGGCAATCACCGCGGCAATCAGGAAGCCGCTGTTGCTGTAGGCGAACTCGGTGCCCGGCGCATGCACCGGCGCGTCGGCCAACGCAGCCTTGATATACGCCTCACGCTGCACCGGCAGCGGCCGGGCGTCGGTGAAGAAGGCATCCAGTGCGGCCGCATCGGTCAGGTTTTCCGGCAGGCCGGCGCGGTGCGACAGCAGCTGTACCAGAGTGACATTGCGGTACTCCGGGCGCATCTGCGCCGACAGTTCCGGCAGCATCGTCGACAACGGGGCATCCCACGTCAGCACGCCCTGTTCGACCAGGCGCGCGATCATCGCCACGGTGATCGGTTTGCCGGTGGAGCCGATCATCCACTGGTCGTCGCGGGTGGCTGCGGTCTTGGCGTCGCTGCGGCGCACACCGCTGACCGCCTGGTCGGCGACTTTGCCATCGCGGATCACCAGCACGCCCATCGCGGGGGTGGCGGTGCCCTGCATGGCGGTGGTGATGCGCGCATCGAGCGTGTCGGCAGCACCGGCGCTGCCGATCGCCAGGATCAGCCCCAGTGCCAGCAACGCGCGCAGGCCTCGCGTGCCACTGGGAACCACGGTCCATCGTGTCCGGATCGATTGCATGGGAATCCTTGCAGGGGTGGCGGTGAAGCCACTCTTGCACGCGCCTCGGCGTGTTCCCATATGTCTGCGGTCATGGCCGCGCGCCGTCTGTTCAGCCTGCAGCGTGGCAGTCTGCGTGGCCCATGCCGACACGCAGACGCGTAGAGAGGTCAGCCTGCCGGCAGCAGCGGAGCCAGCGCCGGTTCCAGCTGCGCCTGGCGCCAGCCGGCCAATGCAGCAGGCCACTGGCGGCTCTCCAGATAGCTTTCCAGATGCTTGCGCGAGGCCAGCACGCCGTCGGGCAGGCCCAGCTCGGCCGTGCGTGCGGCGACCGCATCCTGCAGGCGCTTGAGCGCCTGCTTGTTGGTGTCGTTGGCCGGCAGTGCCAACGGTGCCTCGGCCTCGTCATCCAACGGCGTGACCAGCGCCTGCCAGACCTGTGCGGCCAGCTTGCGCGGCGCCTTGGGGAAGCCCTCCATCAGGGCGCCGAGCGCATCGACATCGGCCGGCGGCGTGCGCGCGAGTACAGCGGCCAGTTCGTTGTCGAGAATCCAGCTGCGCGGCTTGTCGCTGACGCGTGCCTGCATATCGCGCCAGCGCAGCAGCCGCAGCAGGCGCATCTGCGCGGGCGTATCCATGAACTGCGCCGAGCGCATGGCCACATGCGGCCAGCGCTCTTCGTCGTGCTCGACGCTGGCGAGCAGGCGCTCGGCATCGTCCTGCAGCCACTGGCGACGATCGAGTTCGCCCAGCCGGGCGTCGATCGCGTCGTGCAGCGCGAACAGGTACTCCACGTCATCGGCGGCGTATTCCAGCTGCGCGTCGGAGAGCGGGCGCCGCATCCAGTCCGACCGGGTCTCGCCCTTGGCCAGGGTGACGCCGGTGATCGCGTTGACCAGCTTCTGGTAACCCATGCCGCCGCCGATGCCGGCCAGTGCCGCACCGATCTGGGTGTCGAACAGCGGCCGCGGCAGCACCCCGCAGGCCACTTTGAAGGTGACCAGATCTTCGCTGGCGCTGTGCATGATCTTGAGGATCGACGTGTCGGTCAGCCAGGGGGCCAGCGCTTCGGTCATGCCGGGGATCAGCGGATCGATCAGCAGGATGTCATCACCGACCGCCATCTGCACCAGGGCCAGTTGCGGCCAGTAAGTGCGCTCGCGGATGAATTCGGTATCCAGGCCGATGCGGGTGGGGCGCTGGCGGTAGCGCTCGTCCAGTTCCGCCGGGGTTTTGATCCAGTAAGCCACGTGGGGTTCCATCGACTGCAGGGTCTGCTCAGGGTGGGGAGGATAGCGCGATGCACCCCTGCACGGCCGCGCCAGTATGATGAGGCCCTGAACCATCAGGCGGCAGGGAACCGAATTTGCGATCGTCCGGCACATTGCCGTTGTTGCTGGCCCTGACGCTGGGGATGGCCAGCGGCTGCTCGCCCTCGACGCCGCCGGCTGCCACGCCGCCTGCGGCGGGAACCGGGCCGGCGCCTGCCGTGCGTGGACCGGTGGCGGCGCAGGTCACCATCGGGGGCGAGGACGCGGCCGAAACCGTGCAGCGCTGGGAGCCGCCGCCGGTCGTGATCGACGCGCAGGGCGTGGCCAAGGCGCATCGCGAGGCGACGCAGGCATTCGAGCAGGGGCGGCTGTACGCCACGTCCGCCGATGCGATTCCGATCTGGCTGGGCCTGTTACAGCACAATCCCGCCGATCGCCAGGCGCAGGCCGGGCTGACGCGTGCGCGACACCGCCTGCTGGACGAGGCGACCGCCCTGCTGGCCCGGCCGCTGAAGCAGCGCGAGGCGCTGGCCGAGGCCGGTGACATGGCGCTGGTGCTGCTGACCCTGGCTCCGGAGGACCCCAAGGTGCGCCAGTTGCAGACGCGCGTTGAGAAGGCGCAGCGGGTGCTCGCCTACAACCGGGCCGGCGAGGATGACCTGCGTGCCGGGCGCATCGGTGAAGATGGCGATGGCGCGATTCCCAACTTCCGTGAGGCCCTGGCCCTGGACCCGGACAACGCGAGGGCACGCCAAGGGCTGGCGGCAGCGGAAAGCGCCTTGATCCGGCGCGCCGAGGACGCCGCGCGCGCCACCGATTTCAGCACCGCCGGCACCTGGCTGGCCGAAGCGGCCAAGGTGCGCGATTCCTCGATCACCATTGCCGACGCGTTTGAACGGATCGAGCGCATCCGCGCCGAGACGCTGGTCCGCCTGCGCGATGAAGGTCTGCGCGACCTGGCCACGCCGCAGGGGCTCAAGCCGGCGCGGCAGAAGCTGGAGGATGCGCTGCGGATCGCCCTGCCGGGCGACCCGGTGGTGGTGCAGTTGCGTGAGCGGATCGAACTGGTCACCCATTACGGCAGCTTCCGGCCGCGCCAGGTGTTCAGCGATGCGCTGCGTGACGGCGGGCGCGGCCCGCAGATGATCGTCGTGCCGCATGGCGGCTTCCAGATGGGCGCGGGCGACAGCGAGCCTGGCGCCACCGATGCCGAAAAGCCCTCCCACTATGTGCGGTTCGAGCGCGGCTTTGCCCTGTCGATCACCGAGGTGACGGTCGCCGACTTCCGCCGCTATGTGGAGGCGACCAAGGCGCGCCCGCGCGCGACCCGGCGCGGCCATTCGATCGTGTATGACGAGCGCAGCGGCAACTTCATGCGCCGCAGCGGCGTGGACTGGCAGTCGGACTACAGCGGCGCCCCGGCAATCGCCACCCTGCCGGTGATGCATGTGAGTGTGCGTGATGCCGAGCACTACGCCGCCTGGCTGTCCGAGCAGACCGGCCGTTCCTACCGGCTGCCGAGCGAAGCCGAGTTCGAGTACGTGCTGCGCGCGGGCAGCAGTGGTCGCTACCCCTGGGGCGACGCCGGCACGCCGCCGCCGCGCGCGGGCAACTTCACCGGTGGCAAGGACGTTTCGCCGTCCGGGCGCCGCTGGTACAACGCCTTTGTCGGCTATGGCGACGGATATTGGGGACCGGCGCCCGTGGCGACCTTCGAACCCAACGCCTGGGGCGTTCACGACATCGCCGGCAATCTCAGCGAGTGGGTTGCCGACTGCTGGCATGCCAGCTATCGGCGCGCGCCGTCCGACGGCGTGGCCTGGTTCAACCCGGGCTGCCGCCAGCGCGTGATCCGCGGCGGCAACTGGGCCAACGCGCCCGAGCAGACCCGCGCGGCGTGGCGGCAGTCGCAGGACTCGGACACCACCAGCGCCCGCATCGGCTTCCGGCTGGTGCGCGGCATCTGAGCGATCTAGGATGGGCGGGCGCGGGGCGGCGTGCCCCGGACCCACCAGGAACCACGAGCATGCGCAACGATCCATTTGGCGGTCAGCAGCAGGGCCGGGCCCGGCGACCGGGATTGTTCGGCAACATCCGCTGGTGGGTGCTGCTGGCGTTCGCCGGCTACGCCGCCTTCTACTGGTTCTCCAACCGTGCGGTGGACCCCTATACCGGGGAAAGCGTGCTGATCGACAGCTCGCTCGATGCCACTCAGGAGAAGGCGCTGGGGCTGCAGGCCTACCAGCAGATCCTGGCGCAGGAGCGCCCGGTCGATCCGAACCTGCAGGTGTCCCGCGATGTGCGTGCGATCGCCCAGCGCCTGATCAACAAGGTCGACGTGGTGGAAACCGCGCTTGCCGAGGAGCATGGGCTAAAGCCGGCGCATTTCTCCCGCGACTTCGAGTGGGAGGTGAACGTCATCCAGTCCGATCAGACCAATGCGTTCTGCCTGCCGGGCGGCAAGATGGCGGTGTACACCGGATTGATCCCGGTGGCGCGCACCACCGATGCGATGGCGGTGGTGATGGGGCACGAGATTGCCCACGCGCTGCTGCGTCACGGGGCACAGCGCATGGCCCAGCAGAAGCTGACCCAGATCGGACAGATGGCCGGCGCGGCCAGCGGCATGGACCCGCAGCAGCAACAGATGGTGATGTCGGCGATGGGCTACGGCTACCTGCTGCCGTATGCACGCAGCCACGAGACCCAGGCCGACGAAGTGGGCCTGATGCTGGCGGCCGCCGCCTGCTTCGACCCGCGCGAAGCGATTCCACTGTGGGAGCGGATGGGCCAGAGCAGCGGGCAGGCACCGCCGGAGTTCTCCTCCACCCATCCCAACCCCGGCACGCGCATCCAGAACCTGCAGGCGCTGATGCCCAAGGCGATGGAGTACCGCAAGCGCTTCTGCGAGAGCGCGGGCTGACCTGGCCACTGCCGGCACGCACCGCCGGCACGCTGCCTCAGCGGGCGGGGTCTTTCACCACGACCTGGATCGCCCCGTCCTGCAAGCGCGCCGTGAGCGTGTCGCCGGGACGGACCTGCAGCGGGGACCGCACCAGGCTGCCATCGTCCTCGCGGGTCAGGATGGCGTAACCGCGTGTCACCGTGGCCAGCGGGCTGACCGCTTCCATTGAACGGGCGAGGGCACGCAGGCGCAGGCCATCACGTTGCAGGTGACGCGCGATGGCGCCATCGGCACGTGGCTGCAGACGCTGCAGCCGTTCCCGTAGTGCATCCAGGCGACGCTGCGGGTGACCGTTGCGCAGCACCGCCGCGGCATGGCGAAGCCGCGCCAGGCGGCGCTCATGCAACTGCTGCCACAGGGCGGCCAGGTGCCGCGCCGCGTCCTGCTGGCGCCGCCGCAGCAGCTGCAGGCGGGCCTGCGGGCTCTGCGCGTTGAGGCGCAGCAGGGCGCGGTCGGTGCGTTGCATGGCCTGGCCCAGCGCATGGCGTTGCAGTTGCGCCAGGCGCGCGTCCAGGCGGCGCAGGTGCAGCGCCAGGTCGCGCTGGTCGGGCACCAGCAGTTCGGCGGCGACGGAGGGGGTGGGCGCGCGCAGGTCGGCGGCGAAATCGGCCAGGCTGAAGTCGGTTTCGTGGCCGACCGCCGAGACCACCGGGGTGGTGCAGGCGGCGATGGCACGGGCCAGCTGCTCGTCGTTGAACGCCCACAGATCCTCCAGTGAGCCGCCACCGCGGGTGAGCAGGATCACGTCGTAGCGGCCGCTGGTGTCGGCGCCGCGCAGCAGCGCGGTGATCTGCGCGGCGGCACTGTCGCCCTGCACCAGGCTTGGCAGCAGGTCCACCTCCAGCAGCGGGAAGCGCCGTTCCAGCACGCTCAGCACGTCGCGTACGGCTGCGCCGGTGGGCGAGGTGATCACCGCCAGACGGCGCACGTGGGCGGGCAGGGCGCGCTTGCGCTCGGGCGCGAACAGGCCTTCGGCTTCCAGGCGCGCCTTGAGCTGTTCGTACGCGCGGCGCAGGGCGCCTTCGCCGGCTTCCTCCATGTGGTCCAGCACCAGCTGGTACTCGCCACGCGCTTCGTACAGGGTCAACCGGCCGCGGGCCAGCACGCGCATGCCTTCGCGCGGGATGAACTTCAGCCACTGGCTCTTCGGCTTGAACAGCGCGGCGCGGATCTGCGCGCGCGCATCCTTGAGCGTGACGTACATGTGGCCGGACGCCGGGCGGGTGACGCTGCCGAGTTCGGCTTCCACCCAGATCAGCGGGAAAGCGCCTTCCAGCAGGTCGCGGGCCAGGATGTTGAGCTGGCTGGGCGTGAGGATCTGCGCGCTGCGGTCCATGAGGGGATAGAACTGTACGAACGGGGAGGCATGGTCGCACGTTGGCGCGCGTGCTTCATCCCGCGGCGTCGCGCCCGGCGTGCTGCTGCAGCGCCCATTCCACGTGTTCACGCACGATGGCTGACGGATGCGCGCGACGCGCGTGCAGCGCGGCGAGGGTGTCGGCATGGGTGGGCGCGTTGCCGAGCGCCACGGCGATGTTGCGCAGCCAGCGCTCGTGGCCGCTGCGGCGGATGGGGCTGCCTTCGGTACGCCGCAGGAACTCGTCTTCCTCCCAGGCGAACAGCTGCGCCAGCGAGGCGGTGTCCAGATCGTTGCGGGCGCGGAAATCGGGCTCGTCGGTACGCCGGGCGAATTTGTTCCAGGGGCACACCAGCTGGCAGTCGTCGCACCCGTAGATGCGGTTGCCCATCAGCGGGCGCATCGGCTCGGGAATGGCACCCTCGTGCTCGATGGTCAGGTAGGAGATGCAGCGCCGCGCATCCAGGCGCTGCGGCGCGATGATCGCCTGGGTGGGACACACATCGATGCAGCGCGTGCAGGTGCCGCAGTGCGCAGTCGCGGGCGTGTCCACCGGCAGCGGCAGATCGACGTAGATCTCGCCGAGGAAGAACCACGAGCCGCCCTGGCGGTCGATCAGGCAGGTGTGCTTGCCGATCCAGCCCAGCCCGGCATTGCGCGCCAGCGCGCGCTCCAGCACCGGCGCCGAATCGACGAACACCCGGTAGCCGAACGGACCGATCTCGGCGGCGAGGGCATCGGCGAACTTCTGCAGCCGGTTGCGCATCAGCTTGTGGTAGTCGCGGCCCAGCGCGTAGCGCGCCACGTAGGCGCGGTCGCCATCGTGCAGGGTGTCCCAGGCCTGGGCATCGTCCTTGTGGCCATAGTCCATGCCCACCGAGATCACCCGCACGGTGCCGGGCAGCAGTTCGGCGGGGCGCGCGCGCAGCGTGCCGTGGCGGGCCATCCACTGCATGGTTCCGTACAGGCCTTTGCCGAGCCAGTCGGCGAGGTGCGCCTCATCCTCGCCCAGCTCGATGCCGGCCACCCCGCAGCGCTGGAATCCGTGCGCCCGCGCAAGGGCGCGCAGCCGGTGGGCGGCCAGGGCGGGGTCGAGCGGGACAGGGGCGGGGACGGCGGACATCAGGGGGCAAGTATAGAATCCCGTCATGCTTGAACTCGCTGAACTCTTCGACACCCCTGCCGCCCGCCGCATCGATGCCCAGGCCAGTGCGCTGCTGGGCGACGGTGGCGCTTCGCTGATGGACCAGGCCGGGCTGGCCGCCTGGCAATGCCTGCTGGAGCACTGGCCGCAGGCCCAGCGCATCGGCGTGCTGGCCGGGCGCGGCAACAACGGTGGCGACGGCTACGTGCTGGCGGCGCTGGCGCGGCAGTCCGGCCGCCACGTGCAGGTGCTGCACCTGCCTGGCGACGCACCGGCCACGGCGCTGGCCCAGCGCGCACAGGCGGCCTTCCTGGCGCAGGGGGGGGATGTGCTGGCCGGCGACGGGCCGCTGCCCGCGATGGATGTCTGGGTGGACGCACTGTTCGGGATCGGACTGGATCGCGCGCCGGAGGCGGCCGCCGCGGCACGCATCGCCGCACTCAACCAGGAGACGGCCCCGGTGCTGGCACTGGATGTGCCCAGCGGCGTGGATGCGCGCACCGGCGCGGTGCCGGGCGTAGCCGTGCGGGCTGCTGTGACCCTGCAGTTCATTGTGTGCCACCAGGGCCTGTACACCGGCGATGCGCTGGAACATGTCGGCGAGCGCCGACTGGCACCGCTGCAGCTGCCCGAGGGCAGCGCCCGGGACGTGGTCGCATCGGCGTCGCGCTGGCACCACGAACGCGTGCGCGCGCTGCTGGCGCCCCGTCGCGCCAACACCCACAAGGGCGAATCCGGGCAGGTCCTGTGCGTGGGCGGCAACCTTGGCAGCGGTGGCGCGGTGATGCTGTCCAGCGAGGCGGCCCTGCGCAGTGGCGCCGGACTGGTCCGTGTGGCCACCCGCCAGGCGCATGTCACCGCGCTGCTGTCGCGCCTGCCCGAAGCGATGGTGCACGCGGTTGAGGACGCCCAGGATCTGTCCGCGTTGCTGCCGCAGTCCGGCGTGATTGCGAT
Source organism: Stenotrophomonas sp. NPDC077421 (assembly GCF_049545505.1). Classification (NCBI taxonomy): domain Bacteria; kingdom Pseudomonadati; phylum Pseudomonadota; class Gammaproteobacteria; order Lysobacterales; family Lysobacteraceae; genus Stenotrophomonas; species Stenotrophomonas sp. NPDC077421. The sequence continues at coordinate 22,659 of NZ_JBMWDP010000046.1, forward strand.
CGGCCCGGGACTGGGTCAGGACGACTGGGCCCACGAACTGTGGCGGCAGGTGCTTGGCGCCGGCCGTCCGCTGGTGGTCGATGCGGATGCCTTGAATCTGCTGGCGCAGTCACCGCAGCCGCTGCCCGATGCCGTGCTGACCCCGCACCCGGGCGAAGCCGCGCGCCTGCTCGGCTGCAGCACCGCCGAGGTGCAGGGCGACCGCTTCGCCGCCGTGCAGGCGCTCGCCCAGCGCTACCAGACCGTGGTGGTGCTGAAGGGGGCCGGCACGCTGGTCGCCGCGCCGCACGCCCGCCCGCGGGTGATTGCCGCCGGCAATCCCGGCATGGCCGTCGGAGGCATGGGAGACCTGCTGACCGGCGTGATCGCGGCACTGCGCGCGCAGGGGTTGGGGGCGTTCGACGCGGCCAGCACCGGCGCGCTGCTGCATGCCCTGGCCGGCGACGCCGCCGCCGCCGCCGAAGGCCAGCGTGGCCTGCTGCCCACCGATCTTCTGGCGCCGCTGCGCCGCTTCGTCAATCCGGACCGCCCCGCATGATCACGTTTTTCCTCGCCGAACCCGCCGACACCGACCTGCTCGGGCAGTGGCTCGCGGCCACCCGCCCGGCGCAGGCCGTGGTGCAGCTGCAGGGCGACCTGGGGGCCGGCAAGTCGACGCTCGCCCGCGCGCTGCTGCGCGCGCTGGGGGTACAGGGCCCGATCCGCAGCCCGACGTACACGCTGGTGGAGCGGTATCCGCTGGCCGATGGGCACGAGGCCTGGCATCTGGACCTCTACCGTATCGGCCACGCCGGAGAGCTGGATTTCCTCGGGCTCGACGAGGGCAGCGCGTCGCTGTGGCTGGTCGAATGGCCGGAACGGGGCGCTGGCGCCCTGCCGCCCACCGACCTGGTGGTGGCGCTGGAGATCGAGGGGCAGGGGCGTCGCGTGCGGCTCCGCGCGGACAGCGCCGCGGGCCGTGAATGGCTCGATCGCCTTCCCCAAGGGGGTGACTTGCAGGCCCTTTCTGTCGGCTGACACTAGGAAAATCCGGCAGGTTACGGATTATTAAGGGAAAAGGAGTTGCATTTCATTCAGCGCGGTGATTGAATCCTGACCCATGCCAATGGGGAAACCACTCACTGCCCTCTGCGCCGTCGTCGGACTCTGTCTGGCGAGCGCCGTGGCGTGGGCGGGCGAGATCCGCCAGGTGGCGCTGGACACGGGCGCCACCGGCACCCGCGCGGAAATCGCGCTGTCCGGCAGCGGCGGCTACAAGACCCTCACCCTGGCCGGCCCGAACCGCCTGGTGGTCGATTTCCCCGACTCCACGGCCATCCGCAACCTCAGGCTGCCCACGCCGAAGGGCGTGGTGACGGCCGTGCGCACCGGCCAGCCGGTTCCCGGCACGTTCCGGGTGGTGTTCGACCTGGCCGAGTCGGTGGCGCCGTTCAGGCCGCAGATGCGCAGGCAGGGCAATGAGTCGACGCTGGTGATCGAATGGCCGGGCGATGGCGGCACGAACGTGGCCAGCACACCGGCCAGCGCGGCGCCGACCGCGACCGTTCCCGCATCGACCGCCACGCCGGCCTCCTCGGCTGCGCCGACGGCAGTCGCGCAGACGCCTGCACCGACGCCGGCAGACAGCGCCCAGGCGCGCAACGATGCCGCCCGCGCGACCGCGCTGCTGACCGCCTCGGTGCGACAGCAGGCCAGCGCTACTGCGGCTGCGCCGCTGCCGACCCCCGCCCCGACCACGGCTACGGCCAACGTGGCCGCCGCGGGCAGCGCCAACGCCGCCAGCAACTCTGCCTCGCCGGCAGCGATCCTCGCAGGCCAGCCCACTGCAGCCGTGGTGGCAGCACCGGCTCCCGCGCCGGTACCGGCCTCCACGACCGCGGTCGAGGCCCCGCGTCCGGCGATGCCCAGCGATGCGTCGCGGATGAAGATGCGTCCGGGCATGCGCACCCTGGTGGTCGCCATTGATCCTGGTCACGGTGGGCAGGACCCCGGCGCGGTCGGCCCGACCGGCAAGCGCGAAAAGGACATCACCCTGGCCGTCGCGCGCGAACTGGCGCGACAGGTCAATGCAACGCCGGGCCTGAAGGCGTTCCTGACCCGCGACACCGATGTGTTCATCCCGTTGCCGATGCGTGCGCAGAAGGCCCGCGCCGCCAAGGCCGACATCTTCATCTCGATCCATGCCGACGCGGCCGAGAACCGCGCGGCCACCGGGTCGTCGGTGTACGTGCTGTCCACCAAAGGCGCGTCCTCGCAGCGCGCCCGCTGGCTGGCGGACAAGGAAAACGCCGCCGATCTGGTCGGTGGCGTGCGCCTGCAGCAGACCGAGGGCACCCTGGCGAACGTGTTGCTGGACCTGGCCCAGAGCGGTTACATGAAAGCCTCCGAAGACGCGGCCGGGCACGTGCTGGGCGGGTTGAAGCGGATCGGCAAGAACCACAAGCCGAACATCGAGCGCGCCAACTTCGCGGTGCTGCGCACCTCCGACATGCCGGCGATGCTGGTGGAAACGGCCTTCATCTCCAACCCGGACGAGGAACGGCGCCTGATCGATCCGGCCTACCAGCGCCAGATCGCCGGGGCCGTGCTCGACGGCGTGCACACCTTCTTCAGCCGCCAGCCTCCGCCCGGCACCCTGTACGCCGCACGCGCCCAGGCCGAAATCGACGCCGCCGGCACTGTCGCCGGGGGAAGCAAATAAAAACCCGCCAAAGGCGGGTTTTTATTTGCCCGTAGAGCCGGCCTCTGGCCGGCTGACCTCAGCGCCAAAGGCGGGTTTTTATTTGCCCGTAGAGCCGGCCTCTGGCCGGCTGACCTCAGCGCCAAAGGCAGGTTTTTATTTGCCCGTATGGCGGGTTTCGATTCACCCGTAGAGCCGGCCTCTGGCCGGCTGCACGGATGCCGCTATCATTCACGCATGACCATCCGCCAACTTCCCGACATCCTCATCAATCAGATCGCTGCAGGCGAGGTCGTCGAACGACCGGCCTCGGTGGTCAAGGAACTGGTGGAAAACGCGCTCGATGCCGGCGCCACACGCGTGGACATCGACCTGGAAGAAGGTGGCGTGCGCCTGATCCGGATCCGCGACGACGGCGGTGGCATCGCTCCCGAAGAGCTGCCGCTGGCCGTCTCCCGGCACGCCACCAGCAAGATCGCCAGCCTGGACGATCTCGAAGCGGTGGCCACGCTGGGTTTCCGTGGCGAAGCGTTGCCGTCGATCGCCTCGGTCAGCCGCTTCACCCTGTCCTCGCGACGCCCCGGTGACGCACACGGCTCGGCGTTGCAGATCGAGGGCGGCAAACTCGGGGAGGTCACCCCGCGCGCGCATGCACCCGGTACCACGGTGGAAGTGCGTGAGCTGTTCTACAACGTGCCCGCCCGACGCAAGTTCCTGCGCGCCGAACGCACCGAACTGGGCCATATCGAAGAATGGTTGCGGTCGTTGGCGCTGGCCCGCCCGGACGTGGAGCTGCGTGTTTCACACAACGGCAAACCGTCGCGACGCTACAAGCCCGGCGACCTGTATTCCGATGCGCGCCTGGGCGAGACGCTCGGCGACGACTTCGCGGCCCAGGCGCTGCGCGTGGACCACAGCGGTGCCGGCCTGCGCCTGCACGGCTGGATCGCGCAGCCGCATTACTCGCGGGCCAGTACCGATCAGCAGTACCTGTACGTCAATGGCCGGTCGGTGCGTGACCGCAGCGTCGCCCATGCGGTGAAGATGGCCTATGGCGACGTGCTGTTCCACGGTCGGCAGCCGGCCTACGTGCTGTTCCTGGAGCTGGACCCGACCCGCGTTGACGTCAATGTGCACCCGGCCAAGCACGAGGTGCGTTTCCGCGATTCGCGCCTCATCCACGATTTCGTCTACCGCACCCTGAAGGACGCGCTGGCCGAGACCCGGGCCGGCATGACCGCCGTCGGCATCGATGCAGGTGCAGGCATCGCCGCGCCGATGGAGATGCAGGCAGGACAGAGCGGCGCTGCAGCGACCGGCGGTTACGCGTTGGCCGGCGGGGCGGGCGGTGGTGGCGGGATGGGGGGCGGCCAATGGCGGCCGCAACAGTCGCCGTTGGGCCTGCGCGTGGCCGACGCGCCCTCGGCCTATGCCGCGCTGTATGCGCAGCCGCGCGCCGACGAGGACGCCGCACCCGCGTCGATGCCGGTGCCGGGCCAGTCCGGGCTGCCGGCGACCTCCGCCGACAGCGGCGTGCCGCCGTTGGGGTACGCCATCGCGCAGCTGCACGGCATCTACATCCTGGCCGAGAACGCCGAAGGCCTGATCGTGGTGGACATGCACGCCGCCCATGAGCGCATCGGCTACGAGCGGCTGAAGACCGCGCACGACGGCATCGGGCTGCACGCGCAACCGCTGCTGGTGCCGATCACCCTGGCGGTGGGCGAGCGCGATGCCGATACCGCCGAGCGCGAGGCGGACACGCTGGTGGCGCTGGGCTTTGAGATCACCCGGTCGGGACCGGGCTCGCTGCATGTGCGCAGCATTCCGGCGCTGCTGGCCAACGCCGAACCCGAAGGCCTGCTGCGCGATGTGCTCACCGACCTGCGTGAGCACGGCCAGAGCCGGCGCATCGCCAGCGCACGCGACGAACTGCTGTCGACGATGGCCTGTCACGGTGCCGTGCGCGCCAACCGACGGCTCACAGTGCCGGAAATGAACGCGCTGCTGCGCGACATGGAAATCACCGAGCGTTCCGGCCAGTGCAACCACGGCCGGCCGACCTGGGCCCGTTTTTCGCTGGCGGAAATCGACCGCTGGTTCCTGCGCGGACGTTGAAGGGGACAGACATGGGGAAGTGGGGAAGGCAGGTCGCACTGGCCTGCATGGTGATCGTGTTCGGAGGCTGCGGGGACAAGGCGGCGGATGCGCCGGTGGCGATGGCGACCGATCCAGCCTTCGCGGCCGAGCAGCAGCAGTGGCGCCAGCAGCGTTACACCGACCTGGTGGCCGCCGATGGCTGGACCACCCTGGTCGGCCTGCACTGGCTGGAGCACAAGGCGCATTACATCGGCCGTGGTCCGGGCAGTGGCATCCGCCTTGCCGTGGGGCCGGACAAGCTGGGCATGGTGGCGCGCACGGGGGACCAGGTCTGGTTCACGCCCGAACGTGGCGTGGCGCTCACCGTGGACGGGGCACCGGTGCACGGGCGCATCCGCTTCTTCAGCGATCGTGATGCAACCCCGACCGTGATCGCCTTCGATGGCGGCAAGGGCCACCTGAGCCTGATCCATCGGGGCGAGCGTTTCGCGCTGCGGGTCAAGCATGCCGATGCTGCCTCGCGCACCGGCTTCACCGGCCTGCTGTACTGGCCCGGCGGCCCGTCATGGAAGGTGCAGGCCCGCTTCGTTCCGCACCCGGCGGGTAAAACGCTGTCGATCGTGGACATCACCGGCCTGACCACCGCCATGCCCAACGCCGGCGCGTTGGAGTTCGAGCGCGATGGCGCCACCTACCGGCTGGAGGCCATCGGAGAACCGGGGGGGCCGCTGTTTGTGATCTTTGGTGACCGCACCAGCGGCCACGGCAGTTACCCGGCGGGTCGCTACCTGGACACGGACGCGCCCGATGCCCAAGGCCGGGTCGTGCTGGATTTCAACCACGCCTACAACCCGCCGTGCGCGTTCACACCGTTCGCCACCTGTCCGCTGACACCCCCTGAAAACCGCCTCGATCTGCGCGTTGACGCCGGTGAGAAGGCTTATCACGCACCCGAAGGAGAGGGTTGAACCCATGCGCATGTTGTCCCGTTGCCTGTTCCCGTTGCTGATCGCCGCCGGCCTGTCGTTCGGCATGCCCGCGCAGGCCCGCGCTGCCGCCCCGGCTGCAAAATCGGCGGCAAAGGCGGCCGCCCCGGTGCCGCTGTTGTGGAAGGTCACCGGCCCCGGCGACAGCCGTGTCTATCTGCTGGGCTCCTTCCACCTGCTGCGCCCCGGCGACTACCCGCTCTCGGCGGACGTGGACCGCGCGTTCGCCGACGCGCAGCGCGTGGTGTTCGAGCTGTCGCCGCAGGACATGGAGTCGCCGCAGCTGGCACAGAAGATGGTGCAGGCGGCGGTGCGTACCGATGGCAGCGAGCTCAAGCGCGACCTCGATGCGCCCACCTGGACGCGGCTGCAGGCCTATGCGCGCGACAACAACCTGCCGCTGGCGCAGCTGCAGGGCATGAAGCCGTGGTTCGTCGGGCTGACCATCACCCTCAGTCAGTTCACCAAGATGGGCCTGGACCCGAAGCTCGGTCTGGACCGCCACTTCATGACCCAGGCAGCTGCCTTGGGCAAAGCCACCGCCGGCCTGGAAGACATCGACACCCAGATCGCAGTGTTGTCGGGGATGTCGGCGCAGGAGCAGCAGCAGATGGTCGCCGAGGCGCTGGAACAGGCCGACAAGGGTGACGAGGACGGGCGCAAGCTGCACGATGCCTGGCGCCGCGGCGACGACAAGCTGCTGTGGAATTCGATGGCCACGCAGATGCGCGGCCAGTACCCGCAGTTGTACAAGCGCATCAATACCGACCGCAATGACGCTTGGGTGCCCAAGCTGCAGCAGCACCTGCAGGCCGGGCAGGGCGGTACGCTGGTGGTGGTGGGCACGCTGCACCTGCTGGGCAACGACGGCGTGGTCGAGAAGCTGCGCGCCAAAGGGTACACGGTGGAGCGGATCTGCACGGGCTGCGCCAAGCCCAAGCGCTGAGTCTGCGCGCAGCACCTGCGAAAACGGCGCGGCCCGAGGGCTGCGCCGTTTTTCGTTGCGGAGCCGGACGCGCGGTGGATCAGCGGCGCGTCTTGCCGGTGCCCGGGGTGGACGGTGCATCGGGCTTGCGTGCGCCGCCGGCGGTGCCGCCGCCCGCCGCGGGGCCGGTACCGGTGCCACCCGGACGCCCGCCGAAGCCGGTGCCCATGTTGCGCTGGAAGTCCTGCCACAGCTCGAGGTTGCGCTCGGTCAGCTGGTTCATCATCGCCCACGGCGTCTGGCCGAGCAGGTTGCCCATCTGCTGGCGGAACTGCTGCTGCTGGTCCAGGAACACCTGCATGCTGCGCTCCAGGTAATTG
>NZ_JBMWDP010000047.1:0-27151 GCF_049545505.1 Stenotrophomonas sp. NPDC077421
TGCTGGCCCTGGCCTTCATCCTGCTGATCGGCGCGGTGCTGATCCTGGATGGCCTGGACGTGCACGTGCCCAAGCCCTACATCTACGCCGCGATGGGCTTCTCGGTGCTGGTGGAATGGCTGAACCTGCTGATGCGCCGCCGCGCCGTGGCCCACAACGTGCCGGGCGCCGGCCAGTGGTGACGGCCGGGTCGGTCCGCCGTGTCGCATCTGGCTGAACACGGCGCACCGACCCCGTTCGTGGCATGCTCCGGACTCCCGTCATCGAGAGCCGGAGCCGGCCATGCGATCGTTCTCCCGACTGTTGTTCCTGGCCGTACTGGCCTCCCTGCTGTCCGGCTGCGGCTACAACGCCATCCAGCAGAAGGATGAGCAGGTCAAGGCCGGCTGGGCCGAAGTGCTCAACCAGTACAAGCGCCGTGCCGACCTGATCCCCAACCTCGTGCAGACCGTGGAAGGCTATGCCAACCAGGAACGCCAGGTGCTGACCGACGTCACCAATGCCCGCGCCCGCGTCGGCCAGGTCAACGTCAACGCCGACGACGCCGACTCGCTCAAGCAGTTCCAGCAGGCGCAGGGCGAACTCAGCGGCGCGTTGTCGCGGCTGCTGGTGGTCACCGAGAACTACCCCAACCTGAAGTCCGACCAGGGCTTCCGCGATCTGCAGGCGCAGCTGGAAGGCACGGAGAACCGCATCACCGTGGCGCGCGGCCGCTACATCCAGATGGTGCAGGACTACAACACCTTCATCCGCCAGTTCCCGCAGGTGATCACGGCCAAGATCTTCGGCTATGCGACCAAGCCGAACTTCACCGTCGAGAACGAGGCGCAGATTTCCCAGCCGCCGGCGGTCAAGTTCGGTTCGCAGGCGCCCGCTCCGGCGCCGGCGCCCGCGCCGCAGACCCCGCAGCCGGCGCACTGAGCCCGTGACCGCGCCCCTGCTGCGCTTCCTGCTGCTGCTCGCCCTGTGCCTGGCGCCGGCGGCGTGGGCCCAGCAGGCGGCGATTCCGCCGTTGACCTCGCCGGTGGTGGACACCACCGGCACCCTGGATGCCGCGCAGACGCAGGCGCTTGAAGCCCAGGCGCTGGCCCTGCAGCAGCGCAAGGGCAGCCAGTTGCAGATCCTGATGGTGCCCAGCACCCAGCCCGAATCGATCGAGCAGTACACCCAGCGCGTGTTCGAGCAGTGGCAGATCGGCCGCAAGGGCGTGGACGACGGCGTGCTGCTGGTAGTGGCCAAAGATGATCGCCGCGTGCGCATCGAACCGGGGTACGGGCTGGAAGGCGCGATTCCCGATGCGATCGCCAATCGCGTGATCCAGGAGTACCTGGCCCCGCAGTTCCGCACCGGCGATTATGCCGGCGGCCTGTCCGCGGCCACCGGCGCGCTGGTCACACTGATCGACGGCGAGGAGCTGCCGGCACCGGTCAGCGACCACCGCGCCACCCGCAACCCGGATGGCGACGGCTGGACCTTCGCCCTGGTGATCGGCTTCTTCGTCGGCAGCGTCCTGCGTGCGCTGTTGAGCGGGGTGCCACGCCCGCTGCGCGGACTGCTGGGCGGTGCCGGCGCGGCAGTCGCCGCGTTCCTGTTCACCTCGCTGTGGCTGGCCAGTGGCCTGGCCGGGCTGGTGGCGCTGTTCATCGGTCTGTCCTCGAGCAAGGCCGGCCGCTTTGCCCGCAGTGGGGGCTGGGGCGGGGGCGGTGGCTTCGGCGGGGGTGGCTGGGGTGGAGGAGGCGGCGGCTTCGGCGGCGGTGGTGGCTGGGGCGGTGGGGGCGGACGTTCAGGAGGCGGTGGCGCCTCGGGAGGCTGGTGATGCGCTGGTGGCGACATTTTTTCTCCCCGTCGGTGCGGCGCGCCTTCCCGCCAGCCCGGCTGCAGGCGATCACCGACGCGATCACGGCCGGCGAACGGCGCCACGGCGGGCAGGTGATGTTTGCCGTGGAAAGCGACCTGCCGCTGATGGCCCTGTGGCACCGGGTCAGCCCGCGCCAGCGCGCCGAAACCGCCTTTGCCCAGTTGCGCACGTGGGATACCGAGCACAACAACGGCGTGCTGGTGTACCTGCTGCTGGCCGACCACGCGATCGAACTGGTGGCCGACCGTGGCCTGCGCGGGCGGATCGGCCAGGCCCAGTGGCAGGCGATCTGCGCCCACATGCAGGCACGTCTGCGCCAGGGTGAACTGCAGGACGCGGTGCTGCAGGCGATCAACGAAGTGTCCGACCTGCTGGCCGGGCACTATCCGCCCGGCACCGGGTCAAAGGATGACGGTCTGCCCAACACCCCCCAACTGCTCGGTTGAGGTAGCGCGGCCGTACCCCGAGAATAGCCGCTTACCTGCAAGGCATCGCCCATGATCTATTTCCACGACATCGACCCCATCGCCATCTCGCTTGGGCCGGTCAAAGTGCACTGGTACGGCATCATGTACCTGCTCGGCTTCATGGCGGCCTGGTGGCTGGGGCGTCGCCGCATCGCGGCCGGGCGCCTGCCGGGGGTGAATGCCGACGGCTTCTCCGACCTGCTGTTCTACGCCATGCTCGGCGTGGTGGTGGGCGGGCGCGTGGGCTACATGCTGTTCTATGCGCTGGGCGACTTCCTGCACAACCCGCTGCTGCTGTTCAAGGTGTGGGATGGCGGCATGAGCTTCCACGGCGGCCTGCTGGGTGTGCTGTTCGCCGCGTGGTGGTGGTCGCGCAGGCATCGCCTGCACCTGTTCGACACCATCGATTTCATGGCCCCGCTGGTGCCGCTGGGCCTGGGCTTCGGCCGCATCGGCAACTTCATCGGCGCCGAGCTGTGGGGCAAGTACACCGACGGCACCTGGGGTGTGGTGTTCCCCAGCGGTCTGCCGGCGCCATTGAATGCGCTCGATGCCGCCACGCTCAAGGCGCAGTTCGCCACGGGCGCGCTCAATCAGTACGCCCGCCATCCGTCGCAGTTGTATGAAGCCCTGCTGGAAGGCCTGGTGATGTTCGTGGTGCTGTGGGCGGTGTCGGCCAAGCCGCGCCATCGCTATGTGATCGCGGGCCTGTTCGCGCTGATGTACGGCATCTTCCGCTTCGCGGTCGAGTTCGTGCGCATGCCCGACAACGGCGTGTATCTGGCCTTCGACTGGTTCACCCGCGGCCAGCTGCTGAGCCTGCCGCTGGTGGTGTTCGGCCTGGTGCTGCTGGTGCTGTCGCGCCGCGCGCCGGTGCTGCAGCCGCAACTGCCGGCGTCGCCGGCCGGAGCGAAGGCATGAAGCCGTATCTGGATCTGCTGCAGCACGTGCTGGACCACGGCGCGGAGAAATCCGACCGTACCGGCACCGGCACGCGCAGCGTGTTCGGCTGGCAGATGCGCTTCAACCTGGGTGAGGGCTTTCCGCTGGTCACCACCAAGAAGCTGCACCTGCGCTCGATCATCCACGAGCTGCTGTGGTTCCTGAAGGGCGATACCAACATCGGCTACCTCAAGGACAACCAGGTCCGCATCTGGGACGAGTGGGCCGATGCCAACGGCGATCTTGGTCCGGTGTACGGCAGACAGTGGCGCAGCTGGGCCACCGCCGACGGCGGTTCGATCGACCAGATGCAGTGGCTGGTCGACGAGATCAAGCGCAATCCGGATTCGCGGCGCCTGGTGGTAAGTGCCTGGAATGTGGGCGAACTGTCGCAGATGGCATTGATGCCGTGCCACAACCTGTTCCAGTTCTACGTGATCGACGGCAAGCTCAGCTGCCAGCTCTACCAGCGCAGCGGCGACATTTTCCTAGGCGTGCCGTTCAACATCGCCAGCTACGCGCTGCTCACGCACATGGTCGCCCAGGCCACCGGGCTGGGCGTGGGCGATTTCGTGCACACGCTGGGCGATGCGCACCTGTACTCGAATCACATCGAGCAGGCCCGCGAACAGTTGTCGCGTACGCCACGCGCGCTGCCCACGCTGTGGCTGAATCCGCAGGTCACCGACCTGTTCGGCTTCCAGTTCGACGACATCCGCATCGACGGCTACGACCCGCACCCGGCAATCAAGGCGCCGGTCGCGGTCTGAGCGCAGCCGGGGGCGCCGCCTGAGGCTCGCCCCGGGCGCGCGGGCTGGTGTAGGGTGACCGGCCCTGGAGATGGAGATGGACGGTCAAGGATGCAGGTGACACATCGGAGGTGGCGGGCCGTGGCGGCCCTGGTATGCGGCGCGCTGGCACTGCCTGCGCTGGCCGGGCCCGGCGAGGAAGCGCTGTCGCTGGCGCAACGGCTCAATCACGACGTGCTGGCGATCTACACCCGCGCGCTGCTGGACGACATCGAGGCGTCGATCCTGGACAACTTCACCGGGGACGAACCGGAGGGCCTGCCCGAGGCCTGCCGGCACGCGGCAGAGGCCGCGCTGGCGCCGATCGCGGCGACCTACATCGCGCCGTTGCGCCCGGCCATGCAGGAAGCGGGGCACTTGGCGCAGGTTGACCAGGTGGTCGCCTCGGCGTTCTCGCTGGATCAGCTGCGCAGGCTCAACGGGCGCATTGGTCATGTGCCCCCGCTTGAGCTCGGGGCGGCGATGCTCGACACCCCGGCGCTCGCCGACGTCATCAACGACCGCGTCGACCTGCTGCAGGCGCGCCGCGAGGAAGACGCCGACTACATCGCCGGATTCGACGGCCAGCTCGCCGCAATCCGCGCCGAGCGCGCGCGCTGCGCGGCACGGTAGCGTCGAGCCGGCTGCCCTTCGCTTCGCCGCCGGTGGCCTCGCCGCGCGCCAACAGGCACTTCGTATACTGTGCGCCGCCGTGCCGCCCGGATTCGACCTGCCATGAAGCTCTCCCTGATTGCCGCCCTCGACCGCCAGCACGGCATCGGCCACGACAACCAGTTGCCGTGGCAGTTGCCCGACGACCTCAAGCGCTTCAAGGCGTTGACCGTGGGCAAGCCGATCCTGATGGGCCGGCGTACCGCCGAATCGCTGGGCCGCGCGTTGCCGGGCCGCCGCAATCTGGTCCTCACCCGCACCGGCGAGGTGCCGTTCGAGGGCATGCAGGCAGTCGAATCGGTCGAACAGGCGCTGCAGCAGGCCCGCGCCGATGGGGCCGACGAGCTGTGCGTGATCGGGGGCGGGCAGATCTACGCCCTGGTCATGGCGCAGGCCACCGACCTGCACCTGACCTGGGTGGATACCGTCGTCGCCGCCGATACCCACTTCCCGGCCGTTGACCCGGCGCTGTGGGTCGAAGTGGCGCGCGAACATCACCCGGCCGATGCCCGGCACGCGGTGGCGTTCGATTTCGTGGACTACGGCCGTCGCTGAAGCACGGGCCGGTCGCCAGGACCGGCTGTGGCCTCACTCGCTGTCGCTGGTGACGTCCGCGTTCCGGGGATGGGCCTGCGCCTGTACCTGCGGCGTCGGGCGACCCGTGCCGCGGTGGCGGTCACGTTGGCCAGGGCCGCCCTGGCGGGCAGGTCGGCCTTCGGAGGTGCCTTCGCTGGCCGGCCGGCGTGCCGGCGGTCGCGGCGCGGAGACCGGCTTGGGGACATCGCGGCCGGGTACCTGCACCACGCGCAGTTCGTCGGTGTCCAGCTGCAGCGCGGTGAGCTTGCCGCCCCACACCGCACCGGTGTCGATGGCGTGCACGCCCTGAGTGATGGTCAGGCCCAGCGCAGACCAGTGGCCGCACACGATCTTGAGGTCGCGCTCCACCCGGCCCGGCACCTCGAACCAGGGGTAGAGCCCCTGTTCCTGGGTGCCCGGCGTGCCCTTGTCCTCGATGCCGATGCGGCCGCGCGGCGTGCAGTAGCGCATGCGCGTGAACAGGTTGATGATCGCGCGCGAGCGGTCGTAGCCGGACAGGCCCGGCGACCACGCCGGCTTGTCGCCATACATGTTGCGGAACAGCTTGCGGTAACCGCTGCCGTGCAGCTGCATCTCCACTTCGCGGGCATGCTTCTCGGCCAGCTGGGTGGTCCACTTCGGCGCCAGCCCGGCATGGATCATCATCCAGCCCAGGTCGCGGTCGACGTGGGCCAGCTTCTGCAGCCGCAGCCAGTCCAGGAGGACGTCGCGGTCCTCGGCCTGCACGATGCGCAGCAGATCCGGGTTGACCTTGCGCTGCTCTTCTTCGGTCCGCGCGCCCACGGCCAGCAGCGACAGATCGTGGTTGCCGAGCACCACCACACTGCTGTCGCGCAGCGAATGCACCAGTCGCAGCGTTTCCAGCGACTGACCGCCGCGGTTGACCAGGTCGCCACAGAACCACAGCGTATCCACCGCCGGATCGAAGCGGATCTTCTCCAGCAGCCGCTGGGTGACGTCGTAGCAGCCCTGCAGGTCGCCGATGGCCCAGACACTCATGCGTGCGCCTCCATCAGTGCAATGTGCGCGGAACGGTCAATACGAACGGCGCGATCGGTGCGGCGAACTCGGTGCCGTCGTCGGCCACCATGTCGTAGTGCCCCTGCATCGTGCCGTGTTCCGTTTCCAGCATGACACCGGAGGTGTAACGGAAGTCTTCACCCGGCCGCAGGCGCGGCTGCTCGCCGATCACGCCATCGCCATCCACATGCTCGATACGGCCGTTGGCATCGGTGATGCGCCAGTGCCGCGCCACCAGCCGCGCCGCGATCCGGCCCTCGTTGTGGATGCGGATCGTGTAGGCGAACGCATAGCGTCCGTCCTCCGGCGTGGACTGGTCGTCGAGAAAGCGCGGAGCGACCTCGACCGAGATCGCATAGTTTGCAGCGTCGTTCATGCAGGCAGTTTAGAGGGTGTTGTGCAGGTTGAGGTGAGCGCAGCGCAGGCTGGCGCGTGGCGTCGCGTTCAACCCTGGGGCACGTCGTCGCCGTCCAGGTGCGGAACGTTGGCCAGCGCGATGAACTGCGCCACCTCGAGCTGTTCGGCGCGGGCATCGCTGCGCACGCCGGCGGCCTCGAACTGTGCGGCGCTGACCACGTTGTTGAGTGCGTTGCGCAGGGTCTTGCGGCGCTGCCCGAAGGCGGCCCGGACCACATCGGCGAAGCGCTTGCGGTCGAGGATGCCGACCGTGGCCGGATCGCGCGGCACCAGCCGCACCACGGCCGAATCCACCTTCGGCGGCGGCCGGAACGCACCCGGCGGCACCACGAACAGCGAGGTCACCCTGCACCAGGCCTGCAGCATCACGCTCAGCCGGCCATAGACCTTGCTGCCGGGTTCGGCCGCCATGCGGTCCACCACTTCCTTCTGCAGCATGAAGTGCATGTCGCGGATCACCGCGGCGTGTTCCATTGCATGGAACAGGATGGGCGAGGAAATGTTGTAGGGCAGGTTGCCGACCAGGCGGATCTGCCCGCCGTCGGCCAGCTCGGTGAAGTCCACCTGCAACACGTCGCGGTGCACGATGGTCAGCTCGCCCAACGGCGCGGCGGCGGCGGTCAGCGGTGCGATCAGGTCGCGGTCGAACTCGATCACGGTCAGGCGCGGATGGCGGCGCAGCAGCGGCAGGGTGATCGCGCCCTGACCCGGGCCGATCTCGACCAGCCGGTCGTCGTCCTTGGGGTTCACGGCCAGCACGATCTTGTCGATGTAGCTGCGATCGGCCAGGAAGTGCTGGCCGAGCTGCTTTTTGGCCGGCGCGGTGAACCCGGCGGCGGAGGGGGAATACGGGGAAGTCATGGCACCAGTTTACGTTGGCGCGCCAGCCGGGCACACAGGGACGTGGCGGCAAGCAGGCTGGAGGGATCGGCGATGCCCCGGCCGGCCAGCTCCAGCGCGGTGCCGTGATCGACCGCCACGCGCGGGTAGGGCAGGCCCAGGGTGATGTTGACGGCCTGTTCGAAGCCGCTGTACTTGAGCACCGGCAGGCCCTGATCGTGGTACATGGCCAGCACGGTGTCGAAGCCGGTCAGTCTGGCCGGCAGGAAGGCGGTGTCGGCCGGCAGCGGGCCAACCAGGTCCATGCCCTGCGCCCGCAGCCGGTCCAGCAGCGGGATGATCAGGTCCAGCTCCTCGCGGCCCAGGTGCCCGTCCTCGCCGGCATGCGGATTCAGCCCGAGCACGGCGATGCGTGGCGTGGCAATGCCGAACTCGCGGCGCAGCGCGGCGTGCACGGTGTGCAGGGTGGCCGTCAGGCCCTCGGCGGTGATCGCATCGGCGACCGCGCGCAGGGGCAGGTGCGTGGTGGCCAGGGCCACGCGCACGATGTCGTTGGCGAGCATCATCACCACCTCCACCCCGGCCTGGTCGGCCAGCAGCTCGGTGGTGCCGCTGTAGGCGATGCCGCCCTGGTTGATCACGGCCTTGTGCACCGGGCCGGTGACCACGCCGTCCAGACGACCGTCCAGGCAGGCCTGGCCGGCCTGGAGGAGGGCGCCGATCACGGCGCCGGCATTGGCCGGATCCGGTTCGCCGAAGCGCGACGGGGTGGTGTTGCGCACCTCGCACAACGGCAGATCGCCCGGCTGGCGGGCGATGGCGTCTTCAGGCAGAAGCTGCAGGGGCAGCGCGAGTGCCGCCGCCGCCGCCCGCAGGGTGTCCGGGTCGGCGAAGGCAAGCAGCCGGCAATCGGTGCGCGGCTGCTGGATGAGGCGGAGGCAGAGTTCCGGACCGATCCCGGCCGGCTCGCCCGGTACCAGCGCGAGCTGCGGGATCATCGATCAGGACTGCGGAGGCGTGGCGGTGTTTTCCGCCCGGTCGCCGCTGCGGAAGCTGACATAGGCTTCGCCGCGCAGTTCCTGCAGGAAGCGGTTGTACTCTTCCTCCAGCTTGCGGCGGCCGATCGTTTCACGGATCTGCGCACGCTGGTTGTCGTTGGTGGCATCGGTCTGGCGGGTCGCCACGCGCTGCACGATGTGCCAGCCAGCGTCGGTGCGGAAGGCCTGGCTCACGCCGCCGTCGGCGACGCTTTCGACCTGGCGGCCGAAGTCCGGACCGAACGCATCGGCCGGGAACCAGCCCAGATCGCCGCCCTGGCCCTTGCTGTTGTTGTCTTCGGAGGCTTCCTTGGCCACGGCCTGGAAGTCCGCGCCGCCAGCGATGCGGGCGCGCAGCGTTTCGATCTTGGCCTTGGCTGCGGCGTTGTCCTGCTGGTCGTTCACGCGCACCAGGATGTGGCGGGCGTGGTACTCGGTGACGGTGTTGCCGGTGCCGGCCGCCGCATTGGCATCACGCACTTCCACCAGCTTCAGCAGCTGGAAGCCGCTCGGGCCGCGCAGCGGACCGATCACGTCGCCAGCCTTCATCTGGCTCATCATCTGCGCGAACGCATTGGGGATTTCATCCAGCGTACGCCAGCCCAGGTCGCCGCCTTCCAGCGCGTTGGGGCTGTCGGAATAGCGCACGGCGGCCGCGTTGAAGTCCAGCTCGCCCTTGTCCAGCAGTGCCTTCACACCGTCGGCCTTCTTCTGGCCGGTGGCGATCTGGTCGGCACTGGCCCCCTCGGGCAGGCCGATCAGGATGTGGGCGAGGTGATACTGGGTCCCCACCGTTGCCTGCTGCTTCAGCGCGGCATCCACTTCGCCCTCGCTGACGCTGATGCGGCTCTGGGCGAAGCTCTGGCGCAGACGCTGCACGGTGATTTCATCGCGCACCGAGGCACGGAAGTCGTTGAAATCGATCCCGTCCTTGGCCAGGCGCTGGCGAAGGGCGTCCAGGCTGGAGCCGTTCTGCTGGGCAATCGCGTTCAGGGCCTGGTTCAGTTCCTGATCGCTGATCTTGATGCCGCTGCTTTCGGCGCGGGCGACCTGCAGCTTGACCAGGACCAGTCGCTCGAGCACCTGGCGGCTCAGCACGTCATCCGGTGGCAGCTGGCCCTCGCGGCCGGCGTACTGGGCCTTGATGTTCTGGATCGCACGGTCCAGTTCGCTCTGCAGCACGACGTCTTCGTCGACCACGGCAGCGATTCGATCCAGCGGCTGGCTCTGCTGGGCCAGGACCTGCAACGGCACCGATGCGGTGGACACCGCCAGCAGGGAAGCGAGAAGAACGGGAAGGGTCTTGGTCATGGGATCTGGTTCGGATCGTAGTCGTCCCGCGACGCGCCGGTGTTGCTGGGCGGCACGAGATACAGGTCGTCGCGGTAATAACCGAGAATAGCACGGCGCAAGGTGCGGTCCGTGTTCTGGCCGATGGAGCTCAGGCCCTTGAGGACGAACTCGATCTGGAAGGAGTTGTTCAGGTCGCCCTCGCGGTTGCGCACATAGCGTCGGGCCACCGCACGCACGGCCAGGCAGCAGCTGTCCCACTGCACGCCGCCGATGATTTCCAGCGGGGCACTGTCCTTGATGGAGTAGTAGTAGCGGCCGACCAGGCTCCAGCGCTCGTTGATGGGATACAGGAAGGACAGGTCGGCCTGCTCCAGCAGCGTCCGGTCGAAGCGGGTCGTGGTGTTCGACGCCTGCGGATTCAGGCGGCTTCTGTAGCTCAGGTTGATGATGCCGTCGTTGGACATCAGGTAGCGCGCACGCACGCTGGCCAGGTCTTCGCGCTTGTACTTGGGATCCCACTGGTAGGTGGCGCCCAAGGTCCAGCGGTCGTTGATGGCGTAGTTGCCGTCGGCCACCCAGGCCGATTTGCCCTTCTCGACCGGGGTCTCGCTGCTGTTGAGGGTCACCCGCGAATCATCGAAATACAGGATCTGGCCGATGCTGCCGGAGAAGCGTTCCTTGCCGGTCTCCTGATCGATGAAGCGGGTGCTCAGTGCCATCGTCAGCTGGTTGGCATCGTTCTGGCGGTCGGCGCCGGAGTAGCGCGAGTCGCGGAACAGCTGGCCCCAGCTGAAGGTGAAATCGCGGGTATCGAAGACCGGCAGGTCGCTCTGGTCGCGGTAGGGCGTACGCAGGTAGAACAGGCGCGGTTCCAGCGTGTGCAGGAAGCGGGTGCCGCCGATGGTGGTCTCGCGGTCGAAGAACAGGCCGGCGTCGATCGTGCCGATCGGCAGGCTGCGGCTGGGCGAGGTGTTGCCGCGCAGCTGCTCGGGCGTGGCAACCGCCAACTGTTCCGGGGTCAGCTGGCTGCGGCGGATGTCGTCGGCCAGCCCGCGCTCCAGGTCGTAGGCGGTGTACCGGTAGGCCAGGGTCGGGGTGACGTACCAGGCCGCGCCGCTGAACGGCATGGAGACGTACGGCTTGAGGTCGATGCGCGAACCGCCGTCCATGCGGGTGGTCACGCCATTGCGGACGTACTCGCCGCTGTCGTCGCGGATCTTCTGGTGGACATCGTCATGGGTGAAGCGCACGGCTTCGGCGTAGACGCCGGTCTCCAGCCACGGCAGCAGCGGCTTGTCCCAGTTGAGGTACAGGCGCGGCTGGCGCGAATACGGCAGGGCCGCTTCGGTCAACGTGTAGTCCGTGAGCTGCCAGTAGTCGGCCATCAGTCCGGCCGACCAGGTTTCGCCGGTACCGTAGATGCCCGCCTGGCTCTGCAGATTGGACGTGGTCACGCCCAGCAGCCGGTTGGAGAAGTCCTCCACGTAGCGCTCGTCGCTGACCCAGGCCAGGCTTGCCCGCGCCTGCCACTGCGCGTTGACGTTGTGATAACCGGTGTATTCGACGCGGCCACGGTCTTTGTCGCGCAGCTTGTCGTTGGGCAGGTAGGCGGTCAGCAGTTCGCCGCGGCCGCCGTCGTACAGATAGCGGAACTCGTTGTCGAGCATGAAACCGCGCTTGCTCATGTAGCGCGGCATCAGGGTGTCGTCGTAGTTCGGGGCCAGGTTCAGGTAGATCGGCTGGGTGTAATCGAAGCCGTTGCGGCCGGACAGGCCCAGCTGGGGGTACAGCAGGCCGGTCTGGCGCCGGTCGTCGATCGGGAACTTGAAGTAGGGCGCCCACAGCACCGGCACCTTGCCGATGCGCAGCACGGCGTTGCGCGCCGTGCCGAAGCCTTCGTCGTTGTCCACTTCGATCTGCGGTGCCGACAGCTTCCACACCGGCTGCGACGGATCGCAGGTGGTGTAGGTGGAGCGGTGCATCTGCCCCACGGCGCCCTGCAGGTCGATCGATTCGGCGCCACCATTGCCACGGCGGGACACCAGCTGGTACTGGATGTCGGAAATCTTGTGGGTGTCCGCTTCCTGGTTGCCTTCGGCCCGCTTGGCGACCATGCGGATCGAGGAGTCCTGGTAGCGGACGTTGCCCTCGGCGATGTAATTGCCGCTTTCGGTGTCGAAGCTCAGGTGGTCGGTGCCCAGGAACTGGTCGCCACGCTTGAGCGCGACGTTGCCCTGGTATTGCGGCACCGTCGAGGTGCCGGTCAGCTGGTCGCCCTCGATGTCGGTGGGCTGCTGGTCGCGCGTGGCGGCTGCGGCCTTGTCGGCTTGGGGAGCATCGTTGAAGACGGGCAGCACGTCAGTGGCCGGACACAGGCCCCAGCTCACCGGCTTTTCGTCGGCCAGGGCCGGCAGGCAGATGGCGATGCTGAGGGGGAGGGGCAGCAGGCGGAGGGCTCGGCGCACGCGGTATCGGATTCGGGCGAAAACGGACCGTAGCTTGCCCCATCCCTTGCATAGGGGCAATGAAGGCGATTGGCGACAAGGGGTCCGGGTTCAGCGCCGGCCCGGATTGCGCCGGCTCAGCGCAGCGCGCCGACGTGGGCCACGCTGCATTCGGCCAGCGCCTGGAGGTCGTATCCGCCCTCCAGCATCGACACTACCCGGCCGCCACCGTGGCGGCGCGCCAGGGTACGCAGCTCGGTGGTGATCCAGGCGAAATCGTCGGTTTCCAGCATCAGGTCGGCCTGGGGGTCGCGCATGTGCGCATCGAAGCCGGCCGAGATCAGCAGCAGCTGCGGGCGGAAATCGTCGATCGCCGGCAGCATCTCGTCGGCCCAGGTATTGCGGAAGCGGAAGCCACCGCTGCCTGGCGGCAGCAGGATGTTGAGCAGGTTGCCGGCCCCGCGGTCGCGGCGCAGCCCGGAGTTCGGGAACAGCCCGGCCTGGTGGGTGCTGTAGTAGGCCACCCCCGGGTCGGCGATGAAGATGTCCTGGGTGCCGTTGCCGTGGTGGACGTCGAAATCGATGATCGCGATGCGTTCCAGCCCATACCGGTCGCGCGCATACGCAGCGGCGATGGCGATGTTGTTGAACAGGCAGAAGCCCATCGCGGTGGTCGCGGTGGCGTGGTGGCCCGGCGGCCGGACCGCGCAGAAGGCCACCGGGTCCGCGCCCAGCATCACCGCATCGACCGCGGCCACGCCGGCCCCGGCCGCGTGCAGGGCCGCACTGGCCGAGCCTGGCGAGGTCATGGTGTCCATGTCGAGCAGGCGCAGCGGCTCGGTCTGCGGCTGCAGGACCAGGTCGATCAGCGCGCTGTCGTGGACCCGGGCCAGCTCACCCAGCTTCGCCGGCGGGGCCTGGCGCCAGTCGAGCTGGTCGGGGAATGCCGCTTCCAGGGCGTCCAGGACCGTTTGCAGGCGTTGGGGGCTTTCGGGGTGGCCACGGCCGGGATCGTGTTGCAGACAGGCGGGATGGGTGAAAACCAGCATGCGGGCAGGGGTTCCGGTAGGGGCTCAGGCCTGCCGGCGCTCGTGGCGCCACAGCACATCGCCCTGGCCATCGGCGCGCGCCAGCACGCGCGCGAGCACGAACAGCAGGTCCGACAGGCGGTTGAGGTAGCCGATCGCTTCGACGCGCACCGG
Organism: Stenotrophomonas sp. NPDC077421; assembly: GCF_049545505.1. Taxonomy (NCBI): domain Bacteria; kingdom Pseudomonadati; phylum Pseudomonadota; class Gammaproteobacteria; order Lysobacterales; family Lysobacteraceae; genus Stenotrophomonas; species Stenotrophomonas sp. NPDC077421. The sequence continues at coordinate 13,578 of NZ_JBMWDP010000047.1, forward strand.
TTCCAGGGCGGCCAAGGTGACCGTCTCGCGCTCGGCACGGCGCACGATGGTGCGGGCCAGGTGGCAGCGTGCGGCGGCCTCGCCACCGGCGGGCAGAATGAACTCCTTCAGGGCCGGCAGGTCGGCATTGAAGTGGTCCAGCCGGGCCTCCAGCGCCTCGATGTCGGTGGCATGGATGGCGGCATGGCCGGGGATGCACAGCTCGCCGCCGAGGTCGAACAGCTGGTGCTGGATCGTGGTCAGCAACGCGCGTACGTCGTCCGGCAGCGCAACCGCCAGCAGCACGCCCAGCGCCGAGTTGGCCTCGTCCACGGTGCCGTAGGCCTGGACCCGGGCGGCATCCTTGCGCACGCGGCTGCCATCGCCCAGGCCGGTGCTGCCATCGTCACCGGTGCGCGTATAGATGCGGGAAAGGCGATTGCCCACGGTGGCTCCGGCGCTCAGTGCAGGATGTCGCGGCGCGCCTGCAGCAGCTTGGCCACCTGTTCGGTGGCCAGCTGCAGCGCCGCAGCCAGGCCGACGTAGATCGCGGCGGTGCGCAGGTAGGGCAGGTACCAGTCGCCGTAGTTGCTGGCCCAACCGGCCAGGGTCGGCTGGGACACGTTGGCGCTGGTCCAGTAGAAACCGCCTTGGGCAAACAGGTGGCAGACCGCCACTGCGGCCACCAGCAGCAGTGCGCCCTTGCCCAGTGCCGCCCAGCTCGCGCCCCGATAGTGCTGGCGCAGCAGCATGCCGCCGGCCCACAGTGCGAAGTAGGCCGGCAGCAGCATCCAGGTGCCCGGCGAGACGCAGTAGTGCTGCAGGTAGGCCATGCCGGCGCTGCGGATCACCAGGACGTCCACCAGCAGGGCCAGCGCCATCAGCAGCGGGAACGCCCAGCGCGTCCAGGCGCGCAGGTAGAACCCGCCGAGGAAGAACACCGCCCATGAGGCATCCGGGGTCGCGGCGAAATGATTGACCCGTGTGGCCGCCATCAGCAGCACGAGCACGGACAGGACGAAGGCGCGTTGGGCGGTGGAGGTCATGGCGGCGACGGGAGGGGATTCAGCATCCATTCTAGCCCCGGCCCGGCCCGGCCGGGCGCACCGGACACGATGGCCGCTACGGCGGGGCGGCGCGGACCGCAGTGGCCGCTTATCATGGCGGCATGAGTGAACGACATGATGTGGTGATCGTAGGCGGTGGGCTGGTCGGTGCCAGTCTGGCCATCGCGCTGGACCGCGCCGGACGCGACGTCGGCCTGGTGGAAGCTACGCCTGCGGGGACGCTGCCGGCCGTGTTCGACCAGCGCAACCTGAGTTTTGCCGCCGCCACGGTCAACGCGTTGACCGCATTGGGCGTGATGCAGCGGCTGGCCACCGGCACCGGCGCGATCACCCGCATCCACGTCAGCCGCGCGGGCGATTTCGGCCGCGTGCAGATGGAGGCGGCGCAGTACCAGCGCCCGTGGTTCGGTCAGGTGGTGGTGGCGCGTGATTTCGGCCAGGCGCTGGAAATCCGCCTGGACGAACTGACCCGCCTGACCCGCTACCGGCCGGCCCGCTTCATCCGCCTTGGCGAAACGGTCGACGGCTACCGCCAGGTCTTCATCGCCGATGACGGCGGCGAGCGCTGCCTGCTGGCGCGGCTGGTGGTCGGCGCCGATGGCACCCGCAGCGGCGTCCGCGACGCGCTGGGCATCGGCGTGGACGATCATGATTTCGAGCAGACCCTGTTCGTCGCACGGGTACGCGCGGCGCGCGCGCCGGACGGCACGGCCTACGAGCGTTTCACCGACACCGGCCCCACGGCGCTGCTGCCGCGCGGCGACCGCCACTACGGTGCGGTGCACGGGGTGGCCCGCGCGCAGGCCGAGGCGGTACTGGCGCTGGACGATGCCGCCTGGCTGCAGCGCCTGCAGGACGCGATCGGCTGGCGGGCCGGACGGCTGCTGGAGAGCGGCCCGCGCAGCGCCTACCCGCTGATCCAGGTACTGGCGCAGTCGCTGGTGGGTGAGCGGGCGGTGCTGCTGGGCAATGCCGCGCAGACCATCCACCCGCTCGGCGCGCAGGGCTTCAATCTGGGCCTGCGCGATGCGCTGACCCTGGCCGAACTGGTGGGCGCTGCCGGTGATCCGGGCAGCGATGCCCTCTTGGCCGCGCACGTGGCCCGCCGCGCGGAAGACCGCGCGCAGACCATCGCCTTCTCCGGTGGGCTGGCCCGGCTGACCAGCAACCCGGCGCCGTTGATGCGGCCGTTGCGCAGCCTCGGCCTGCTGGCCGCGCAGGCCACGCCGATGCAGTCGATGCTGGTCGGCGGCGCGATGGGGTTCCGCGGCGAGGTGCCGGCGCTGTGCCGGGAGGGCGCCGCATGAGCCGGCGTGCGCGCGATGTGATCGTGGTGGGCGGCGGCGTGGTCGGGGCGACCTGCGCGCTGGCGCTGGCCGATGCCGGGCTGGAGGTGACCCTGGTCGAAGGACGCGAGCCGGCACAGTGGCAGCCGCAGCAGCCGGACCTGCGCGTGTACGCGTTTGCGCCCGACAACGCGCAGCTGCTCCAGTCGCTGGGCGTGTGGCCAGCGGTCAGCCGTGCGCGGGCGTGTGCCTATCGGCGCATGCGGGTCTGGGACGCGGCCGGTGGCGACGAGCTGCGGTTCGATGCCGATCGCCTCGGCCGGCCGCAACTGGGCTGGATCGTCGAGAACGATCTGCTGGTCGACCGCCTGTGGGCGGCGCTGCCGGCGGCTGGCGTGGAGGTGTGCTGTCCCGCGCGCGTGGAAGCACTGGAGCAGGACGCACAGGGCGTGCGGCTGCGGCTGGAGGACGGCCGTCGCCTGGAGTCTTCGCTGGCCATCGCCGCCGATGGCGCCGAGTCCACGTTGCGCCGGCTGGCGGGGCTGGAGGTCGCCCGCCAGGACTACGGCCAGCGCGGCGTGGTGGCCTATGTGGACACCGAACACGACAACGAGGCCACGGCCTGGCAGCGTTTCCTGGTGACCGGTCCGCTGGCCGTACTGCCGATCGGTACCCACCGCAGTTCGATCGTCTGGACCTTGCCCGACGCAGAGGCCGAGCGTGTGCTGGCCTTGGACGATGCGGCGTTCGGGCAGGAACTGACTGCGGCCTTCGCCGGTCGACTCGGGCGGATGAAGCCGGCCTCGCGGCGTGTGGCCTTTCCGTTGCGCCGCCAGTTGGCGACCGCCTACATGACCGGCCGCATCCTCGCACTGGGCGATGCGGCACACGTGGTGCATCCGCTGGCCGGGCAGGGGGTGAATCTGGGCCTGCGCGATGTGGCCGCGCTGCGCGCCCTGTTCCGCGATGCGCGGCAGCGCCGCCAGGACGGGATGTCGCCGCACCGGCTGCAGCGGTGGGCACGCGAACGACGCAGCGAGAACACCGTCGCCGCCTATGGCTTCGATGCCATCAACACGGTGTTCTCCAACGATGAGATGCATCTCACCCTGGCGCGCGGCCGCGCGCTGGGGTGTGCCGGCAAGCTGCCGCCACTGGTATCGATGTTCTGGAAGCGCGCGGCCGGGGTGTGACGCCGGCCGCGTGAGCGGGGGCCTAGTCGGCCAGCCAGCCGGCGAGGTCGGCGCGGTCGAGCCTGCCGCGACGCTTTACATCCAGGGCGCTGAATTCATCGGCCAGCGCGGGATTGGCCTGTGCCTCCTCGCGGCTGATGAAACCGTCGCCATCGCTGTCCAGTGCCTGAAAAGCAAACCGGTACTGGCCAATCACGGCCACCGGCTGCACCGACCGCACGGTGATCTCGGCCTCGCCGGCCGGCGCAGGCAGCGTCACCTGATGGGTGACCTTGCCCTGTGCCAGCGGTTGGGTGCGCACGCTGACCGGCACGTCGCGCAGCGGTTCGCTGATGGCCGGCGGCGGAGCAGGGGTCTGGGCAAACACTACGCCTGGCACCCACAGAAACAGGACCAGGCTGGAAAGACGTCGCATCGCGATCTCCAAGAAAAGGGGGCCGCCGCGCGGGTCAGCGCAACGGCGACGCCAGCACCGTGATTTCCTCGCGGTCGTGGTACAGCTGCTTGGCACGCACCACCAGCGGCTTGTCTGCCTGCGCCTGGAACAGTTCCAGACACATGCGGGTCTCGTCCCAGCGCTTCTTCATCGGCAGCTTGAGGTTGAAGATCGCATGCCGGCACCAGCCCTCGCGGAACCAGGTGGCCATGCGTTCGGCGACCCGGCGCGGTTGTTCGACCATGTCGCAGACCATCCAGTCCAGCGGCGTCTCCGGCTGCCAGTGGAAGCCGTCGGCGCGCAGGTGCTCGACCAGGCCGGTCTCCAGCACATGGTCGCGCAGCGGGCCGTTGTCGACGCTGATCACGTGGACGTGCTGGCGGGTCAACACCCAGGTCCAGCCGCCGGGTGCGGCGCCAAGGTCGGCCGCGCGCATGCCCGGCACCACCAGCTTCTCGCGCTCTTCCGGCGTCATCAGGGTGAGCAGCGCCTCATCCAGCTTCAGTGCCGAGCGCGAGGGCGCATCGGGCAGCAGTTTCAGGCGCGGGATGCCCAGCGCCCACGGCGCGCTGTCGCGGGTGTCGGCGACGCAGACAAAGGCATGGCGCCCGTCCACGAACACGATGTGCAGGCGCGGCAGTGCGGTGTTGGCCTTGTCGGTCAACAGGCCGGCCTTGCGCAGTGCGGGGCGCAGCGCATTGCCGAACGCGCGGGCCAGGCCGGCCAAGGGCTTGCCTTCATCGGAATCCGGGTGCTCCACCCACATGTCACCGAACCGCTGCTGGCCCTGCAGCGCGGCCATGATCGGGGTGATGCGGTCGGCCGCGTCCAGCTGCGGCAGCTCGGCCAGCACCACCAGCTTCTGCCGCGCGAAGATGAGCGAACGCCACGGCAACGCCTTGGACAGGGCGGCGCCTTCCCCGGTGGCGAACAGCACGTAGCCATCGTTGCGCTGGGTACGCGCATACCCGGCAATGCCCGCATGGGCGGCGCGCTCGGACAGTTCAGCGGCCAGTTCAGGCTCGAAGCCCTGGCGGCACAGACACAGCAGGCCGGTCATCGAATCGCGCCCGAGGCGCGGCGGTCAGTAATGCGCACCGTTGGTCTCCCCGTACTGGCGCAGCACGGCGCGTGCCGCGTCGCGCTCGATGTCGCGCACAACCTCGATGCCGCGCTGGTTGAGCTCGCCCACCCAGTCTGCCGGCAGTGGACCTTCGTCGAACGCGGTGAGTTCTTCCACATCCTGTGCGCTGGCACCGATCAGCAGGCGGTCAATGCCGGCCCATACGGTCGCGCCATAGCACTGGCAACAGGGCTGGGACGACGTGGCGAGCGTGACCGGGCTCAGTACGTCGTTCAACCGCGGGGTCTGCAGGCGCTGCTGGGCCAGCATGTAGGCCATGTTTTCGGCATGCGCCAGCGAGGTGTTGTGCGGCACCACGCGGTTGACGCCGGCGGCGATGACGCGGTCGTCCGGGCCGAACACCACCGCGCCGAACGGACCGCCGGTCTGCGCCTCGACATTCAGGCGCGACAGCTCGATCGCCAGCGCGACCTTGTCGGCATCGCCGGGATAGGCGCGGCTGAGATCGATCCGGTCGTGGATCCAGGCGGGCAGGGTGAGGTGGACTTGCGCGTACAGCATCGGGGCGTGGGCCTCTTCTGGGATGGAGCAGCGGCAGTGTATCGGGCCGTGCGTAGGGATGCCGTGTCCGCGCTGAACGCGGCCACGGGCCTGCCGGCGCCGAGGGTGCGCCGGTTGCGGGGATGCCGGGGCGGATGCCCTGCCGGTGCAGGGCGCCGCTGGACGGAGGCCGGTGCCAGGCACCGGCGCGGATGGCTTACGCCGACCAGGTGTCGCGCAGGGTCACGCTGCGGTTGAACACCGGGGTGGCCGCGGTGTGGTCGCGGCGATCGGCAACGAAGTAGCCGGTGCGCTCGAACTGGAAGGACTGCTCCGGAGCGGCGCTGGCCGCGGCCGGTTCGACATAGCCGGCAACGGTGCGGCGCGATGCCGGATTGAGGTGATCGCGGTAGGTCTTGCCGTCGGATTCGTCGTCCGGGTTGGGGACCGAGAACAGGCGGTCGTACAGGCGGATTTCCGCCGGCACCGCGTGCACCGCGCTGACCCAGTGGATGGTGCCCTTGACCTTGCGGTTGGCGCCTTCCATGCCCGGACGCGATTCCGGGTCCAGCCAGCCGCGCAGCTCGATGATGGCGCCGTTGGCATCCTTGATCACCTCATCGCAGCGGATGATGCCCGCACCGCGCAGGCGCACTTCGCCGCCCGGCACCAGGCGCTTCCAGCCCTTCGGCGGAATCTCGGCGAAGTCCTCGCGCTCGATCCACAGCTCGCGCGCGAACGGCACCTCGCGGGTACCGAAGGCCTCGTCCTTGGGGTGGTTGGAGAAGGTCAGCGTTTCGGTGTGGCCCTCCGGCAGGTTGGTCAGTACCAGCTTGACCGGATCGACCACCGCCATGCGACGCGCCGCAGCGCCGTCGAGGTCTTCACGCAGAGCGCCTTCGAGCACGCTGAAATCGATCAGCGAGTTCTGCTTGCTGATGCCCACCCGTTCGGCGAACAGGCGCATCGCGGCCGGGGTGTAACCGCGGCGACGCAGGCCCTGCAGGGTCGGCATGCGCGGGTCTTCCCAGCCATCGACCAGCTGCTCGGTGACCAGCGCCATCAGCTTGCGCTTGCTCATCACCGTGTAGTTGATGTTCAGGCGCGAGAATTCGATCTGGCGCGGCTTGGCCGCTTCGCGCGGCAGCCCGCGCTCCACCAGCGGCGCGGTCAGCGCGTCGTCGTGCGCGAAGTCCACGTTGTCCACGCACCAGTCGTACAGCGGGCGGTGGTCTTCGAACTCCAGCGTGCACAGCGAGTGGGTGATGCCTTCGAGCGAGTCGCCCAGCGCATGCGCGAAGTCGTACATCGGGTAGATCGGCCAGGCGTTGCCGGTGTTCTGGTGCTCGACGTGCTTGATCCGGTACAGCGCCGGGTCGCGCAGGTTGATGTTGCCGCTGGCCATGTCGATCTTGGCCCGCACGGTGCGCGCACCGTCCGGGAACTCGCCGGCGCGCATGCGCGCGAACAGGTCCAGGTTCTCTTCCACGCTGCGCTCGCGGAACGGCGACGGGCGGCCCGGCTCGGTCAGGGTGCCGCGGTAGGCGCGCACTTCCTCGGCCGACAGGTCGCACACATAGGCCTTGCCGTCGCGGATCAGCTTCTGTGCGGCCAGGTAGTACGCATCGAAGTAGTCCGAGGCGTGGCGCAGCTCGTTCCACTCGAAGCCCAGCCAGCGCACGTCGTCCTGGATCGCCGCCACGTACTCGGGGTCTTCCTTGGCCGGGTTGGTATCGTCGAAACGCAGGTTGCACACGCCGCCGAACTCACCGGCAATGCCGAAGTTCAGGCAGATCGACTTGGCATGGCCGATGTGCAGGTAGCCGTTGGGCTCGGGCGGGAAGCGCGTCTTGATTGCGGCATGCTTGCCGGCGGCCAGGTCCTCGCGGACGATCTGACGGATGAAATCCCGCTTTTCGTGGGTTTCCGGAAGGGCGTCGGTGGGGGCGGCGGTAGGCTCGGACATGATGCGCGGTCGCAGTCTGAAAGGCAGAAAGACCAACAGTTTAGCCTGTCGCACGGCGACAGGCTAAACGGCAGGTGCCGACGGTTGGTCGGCACGGCTTCAGCCCTCGGGGGTATGCTGGGCCGACCCCGCCGGAGCCCGCCCATGCACGTGATCTACCAGGCCGACAACCTGTTCGATGCCCACCTGGTCAAGCATGCCCTGGAGGACGCCGGCATTCCGGCCTTCGTGTTCGGCGAATCGCTGCTGGGCGGCATGGGCGAGCTGCCGCTGTTCGGTGTGCTGCGGGTCTGCGTGCCGGACCTGGCCCGCCCGGAGGCCGAGGCGATCGTGGCCGGCCTGGACTTGGGCGGACCGCAGCACGACCCCATATTCGACGATGACGAAAGCGCCGGTCTCTTGCCGGCCTAGGAGACCGCCATGTTGGGAATTGCCAAGGGCCTGTTGGGCATCGGCGCGTTCAAACAGCGCCTGCCGCGCCCGGACGAGGCCCTGCCGGGCCGGGAGCATCCCCTGCCGCTGCACAACCAGCACTACGTCAACAGCCACCCGCTCAAGGACGGCTTTGCCGGCCTGCAGCGCATCCGCGTGGCAATGGGCTGCTTCTGGGGGGCCGAGCGCACGTTCTGGACCTTGCCGGGCGTGTACTCCACCTCGGTGGGCTATGCCGGCGGAGTGACCCCGAACCCGACCTACGAAGAGGTCTGTTCCGGCCTGACCGGGCACACGGAGATCGTGGAGGTGGTGTTCGATCCCGCCATCATCAGCCTGCCTGAGCTGCTGCAGGTGTTCTGGGAGAACCACGACCCGACCCAGGGCATGCGCCAGGGCAACGACACCGGCACCCAGTACCGTTCGGCGATCCACGCCACCAGCCAGGCCCAGCACGAGGCGGCGCTGGCCAGCCGCGCCGCCTACCAGCAGCGGCTGACCGAGGCCGGGTTTGGCGCGATCACCACCGACATCGTCTTTCCCGCCCCTGCGTATTACTACGCCGAGGACTACCACCAGCAGTATCTGGCCAAGAACCCGAACGGCTACTGCGGCATCGGCGGCACCGGCGTCAGCTGCCCGATCGGGCTGGACGCGTAGAGCCGGGCTCTGCCCGGCTGCTTCATGCAGTTTGGCCAACAGCCCGTTGCCAATGGTTCCCTGGCGTTGGCGGGACGGTGCGGGTTTGCGGGGGACGCCGTGAATCCGTCCGTGGAGGCTAAGTCGCAGCATCCATGCTGCTCATTCCCCCGCAAACCCGCCCCGACCCGCCTTTGATGGTTGGCTGGTTGCCACGGGAAGAGCCGATGCAACGTCAACGTCAACGGCGTCTTCGTTACCGCACCCGATGAATTCTTCCGGGGAGCCGGCCAGCGGCCGGCACCACGTTTTCCTGGCCGCCTCGCGATCATGCATGGGGGCGGCGCGCCGGCTGCCCCGGCCGATATGAACCAAAGCGCCGCTGTTGCCAGGATCTCAAAAAAGAAGCGGGACGCATGCAATCACTGCATCCGTCCCGTCCTTGAACCACCCGAACAACACGCCGCTTACAGCCGGTCGCGGATCGTCTGGCGCAGTGCCTCCAGGTCCTTGGCGAACGCATCGATGCCGGCGGCCAGCTTCTCGGTGGCCATCGGGTCGGCGGCCAGGTCGGTCGCGAACCGGGTGGCGTCGATCGGCGGCGCGGTGACCGCTTCGACCGCGCCGGCGACGAGCCTGCGCGGCAGGTCGCCGTGGTCGGCGTCCAGCTTCTCCAGCAGGTCCGGCGAGATGGTCAGGCGGTCGCACCCGGCCAGTGCCTCGATCTGCGCCGTCGAACGGAACGACGCGCCCATCACCACCGTCGGCGAGCCGCGGCGCTTGAACTCGGCGTAGACGCCGCGCACGAACACCACGCCCGGATCGTCGTCGATCGTGGCCGGGGTCTGCCCGTTGGCGACGTACCAATCCAGGATGCGGCCGACGAACGGCGAAATCAGGAACGCGCCGGCCTCGCTGCAGGCCAGCGCCTGGGTCGGATTGAAGATCAGCGTCAGGTTGCAGTCGATGCCTTCGCTCTGCAGCTGGCGCGCGGCTTCCACGCCGGCCCAGGTCGCGGCGATCTTGATCAGCACCTTGCTGCGCGGCACGCCGGCGGCCTCGTACATCGCGATGAACTGGCGTGCCTTGGTCACCGTGGCCGCCGTGTCGTGGGCCTGGTCGGCATCGACTTCGGTCGACACCCGGCCCGGCACCAGCGTGCTCAGCAGCGTGCCCACGCCCACGGTGAGACGGTCGGCGACGGCATGCACGATGGTCTCGCGCTCGCCGGTCTGCTCACGGCCCCAGGCCAGCTCGCGTTCGATCAGGTCCGCGTACACCGGCAGGTCCAGCGCCTTCTTCACCAGCGTCGGGTTGGTCGTGCAGTCGACCGGCTTCAAGCGCTTGATCGCCTCGTAGTCGCCGGTATCGGCCACGACGACGGAGAGATCACGCAGCTGGGTGAGTTTGGACGGAGAAACGGTGTTCATTGCCACTCCTGGAGGGGACGGAAGAACCGGCGCGCAACGCAGCGCGGTTCAGGAATTCGGGTTGTGGACGGCGGTGACGCGCAGGCGCAGCTTGCGGCCGCCCGGGGCATCCCAGTCCATGCTCTGGCCGACCGACAGGCCCAGCAGGGCGGTGCCCACCGGCGCAAGGATCGAGACCTTGCCCTGTTCCACGTCGGCTTCGCGGGGGTAGACCAGCGTCAGGACGTGCTTTTCGTTCTGCAGCTCATCTTCGCACTCCACGCGCGAATGCATCATGACGGTGCCTGCGGGCATCGCGTCCGCTGCCACCACCGTGGCACGGTTGAGCTCCTGGGCAAGCGCGAGCGCGGCCGGCGTCTGGCCGACGGCGGGGGAGTCAAGCATGGCTTCCAGGCGATCCATATCGTGGCTGGAAACAATGATCGACGGCGGCAGTCCGCTGGATGTGGACATGGTGAAGCTCCTTGCGTATTTGTGAATGGCCCATGCAAAAGGCGGCGCCTGCTGGCGCCGCCTGGTTCTATTGTGCTGACAATCGCAGGCGGATGCGACCCGTGCCGATCCACCTGCCCGTCGGGTGGTTCAGCCAGCCTCAGGCCGGCCGCTGCGGGACGACGGCCGGCAGCACGCCGCTGTCGCCGGCCTGCAGCGTGAACAGCTCCTGCGGCAACCGCTTGAACTGCTGGGCGAGCTGATCCAGGAAGCCGCTCATGGCCGAGCTGCGGCGCCAGGCCATCGCGATGCGACGGCTGGGGCGGTCGTCGCCGTTGAAATCCAGCAGGCGGATGTTCTCCGACCGCGGTACCGGCGGCTTGACCGACAGCGTCGGCATCAGAGTGATGCCCACATCGGCGGCCACCATCTGGCGCAGGGTCTCCAGGCTGGTGGCACGGAACTCGGATTTTTCGTTGGCACCGAACAGGCGGCACACCGCCAGCGCCTGGTCGCGCAGGCAGTGGCCGTCTTCGAGCAGCAGCAGCTTCTGCGCCGACAGCTCCTGCACATCCAGGTGGTGGCGCCGTGCCAGCGGATGCTTGCCCGATACCGCCAGCAGGAACGGTTCCTCGAACAGGAACTCGGCGTGCAGCTGGTCATCGTCCAGCGGCAGCGCCAGCAGGGCCGCATCCAGCTTTCCTTCGCGCAGGCGGGTCAGCAGCTCGTCGCTTTTCTCTTCCACCAGCAGCAGTTCCAGGTGCGGGAAGCGCTCGCGGATGTTGGGGATGACGTGCGGCAACAGGTACGGGCCAAGGGTCGGGAAGATGCCCAGACGAACGGTGCCCGCTTCAGGGTCGCGGCTGCGTCGTGCAGCCTCTTTCATCTGCTCTACTTCGGCAACGATCGTGCGTGCACGCGCTGCCGCTTCCACGCCGGCCGGGGTCAGCATGACCTTTCGCGGCGCACGCTCGACCAGTGGCAACCCCAGCTCGTCCTCCAGCTTGCGGATCTGGGTGGAAAGCGTGGGTTGGCTGACGAAACAGGCGGCAGCGGCGCGGCCGAAGTGGCGATGGTCGGCCAGGGCCACAAGATACTTCAGATCACGTAGGTTCATCCTTAGACCTCTAGGGGTATGGACCGGGTGATGGCGTGGTTTACCCAGCGGGCAGAAGACGCTCCCGATGCAGCCGGGAGCGACGCAAATCAGGCAGCTTCGGCGACAGCGCCGCTGCTCTTGGGAACGGAGGTGCGGATCAGGTGATCGAAGGCGCTCAGTGCGGCGGTCGAGCCGGCCCCCATCGCGATGACGATCTGCTTGTACGGAACGGTGGTGCAATCTCCTGCTGCGAATACGCCCGGAACGCTGGTCTGGCCACGGTCGTCGATGAGGATTTCGCCGCGCGGAGAGAGCGCCACGGTGTCCTTCAGCCACTCGGTGTTGGGAAGCAGGCCGATCTGCACGAAAATACCTTCCAGTTCGATCCGATGCGCATCGCCGCCGATACGATCCTGATATACCAGACCACTCACCTTCTGCCCATCGCCCAGGACTTCCTGGGTCAGGGCGCTGGTGATGATGGTGACGTTGCCCAGGCTGCGCAGCTTCCGCTGCAGGACCTCATCGGCGCGCAGTTTGTCATCAAATTCCAGAAGGGTCACATGCGACACGATGCCGGCCAGGTCGATGGCCGCCTCGACGCCGGAGTTGCCGCCGCCGATCACCGCCACGCGCTTGCCCTTGAACAGCGGACCGTCGCAGTGCGGGCAATACGCCACGCCCTTGTTGCGGTACTGCTCCTCGCCCGGCACGTTCATCTGGCGCCACCGTGCGCCGGTGGACAGGATCACCGAGCGCGACTTCAGCGACGCGCCGTTCTCCAGCTGGACCTCGACCAGGCCGTCATCACCGGCCGGCACCAGTGCGGTGGCGCGCTGCAGGTTCATGATGTCCACCTCGTACTCGCGCACATGCTGTTCCAGGGCGGCGGCGAGCTTGGGGCCTTCGGTTTCCTTGACCGAGATGAAGTTCTCGATGGCCATCGTATCCAGCACCTGGCCACCGAAACGCTCGGCGGCCACGCCGGTCCGGATGCCCTTGCGCGCGGCGTAGATCGCCGCTGCGGCACCGGCCGGGCCACCGCCGACGACCAGCACGTCGAACGGCGCCTTGGCGGCGATCTTCTCGGCGTCGCGTTTGCCCGAGCCGGTGTCCAGCTTGGCCACGATCTGTTCCAGGCTCATGCGGCCCTGGTCGAACACGTCACCATTGAGATACACGGTGGGCACGGACATGATCTGACGCGCCTCGACCTCGGCCGGGAACAGCGCGCCGTCGATCGCCACATGCTGGATGCGCGGATTGAGCACCGCCGCCAGGTTCAGCGCCTGCACCACGTCCGGGCAGTTCTGGCAGGACAACGAGAAATAGGTTTCAAAGCGGTAGTCGCCGTCCAGGTTGCGCACCTGTTCGATCAGCTCGGCAGTGGCCTTGGACGGGTGTCCGCCCACCTGCAGCAGGGCCAGCACCAGCGAGGTGAACTCGTGCCCCATCGGCAGCCCGGCGAAGGCCAGGTGGATGTCCTGGCCCGGGGTGGTCAGCGCGAAGGAGGGGGTGCGCTCGCTGCCATCGCGGCGCACGTCCAGCTGGATCTGCGCCGACAGGGTGGTCAGGGTGTTGAGCAGCTCCAGCATCTCCTGCGACTTGGCGCCATCGTCCACGTGGGCCGTGATCTGGATCGGACGGGTGACGCGTTCCAGGTAGGTCTTGAGCTGGGACTGGAGGTTGGCATCCAACATCGAAAAAACTCCTTGATTCAGGCAAGGGGACAGCGTCGACGAACCCCGAAGGTGCATCTGCGCAGCAGGGGGGTGAACCGAAGCGGGCGCGTGGCGGCACCGGCTTGGGTTCACCCCCACTCCCGTCGAAGCGGGAATGGGGATGAGGCGTTGCTTAGATCTTGCCGACCAGATCCAGCGACGGGGTCAGGGTCTTCTCGCCTTCCTTCCACTTGGCCGGGCACACCTGGTTCGGGTTGGCGGCGGTGAACTGGGCAGCCTTGAGCTTGCGCAGCGTTTCGGAGACGTCAC
>NZ_JBMWDP010000048.1:0-25454 GCF_049545505.1 Stenotrophomonas sp. NPDC077421
AGGCGGACGAATGGTCATTCGACGGCGTGTACCCCGTCGGCGATCTGGTGCAGGCCGGCGGTCGCCTGTATCGCGCTCGGGTGGAGACCAGCGGAAAGCAGCCCGATCTGTTTCCTGCCGTGTGGGAGCTGATCGGCGAGTACGCATCGCTGGGTGACGCAGTCGCTGGTGCGCTGTCCATGACCACCGTCAACGCGAGCGAGATCGAGGCCCAAGCCGCGCAGCTGCAGGCGATTCAAGTGCGTATGCCGGTCGGGGCTGGCGCGGTCGCGAGTGAGGCCAGTGTTTTCGCGGAGCGAAATGCCCGGGTGTCAGCCGATGAGGCCCAGGCGGGCCAACTGCAGGCGGTGCAGGCGCGCATGCCAGCAGGTTCGGGCATGGTTGCAAGCGAAGCATCGGTCGTGGCCGAATCACAGGCTCGCGCCACCGGCGACGCAGCGCAGGCTCAGCGGACAGACGCTGTCGTTGCACGCCTACCTGCCGGCGATGGCAGTCTCGCTTCCCAAGCGTCCGTGACTGCCGTCGAGCAGGCCAGTGTGGGCCGTGACACCGCGCTTGGGCAGCGCATCGAACAGGTCAACGCAACGGTGGAGGGCAAGGCGGAGACATCCGCGCTGCAGGTTCTCCGCAGTGAGGTTCAGCAGCTCGAGGGCGCCGTCAGCGCCAACAGCACCGCGATCACACAGGTGAAGGCTTCCACCGTAGCCAATCCCAACATGATCGCGAACCCCACGTGGCGCAGCGGCTTCGCATCCTGGACTACCCCGGCGAGCGGCGGGGCGTACTCGGACGCCAGCTACGGACCATTCGCGGCGATCCACGCTACCGCCAGCAACGACACCTCCTATCAGTTCATCCCTGGGCCGATTACCCCGGGCATGCACACGTTGTCCGGCGAGATCTTCCGAAACGGGCTGCAAGGCAATGCCCGCTTGGCGATCAGCGCGTACAACAATGACGGGTTGATCGGGTCGGTCACCGCGCTGTCGGACCCGGCCCAGGTCGGTGTCTGGACCAGGTACAGCTGCACGATCGACGTTCCCGCCGGCACCACTCGTTTGTTGGTTGGCATCATCTGCGAGGTCACCGACGCCGTATCGTCGTTCCGCCGGCTGAAGCTGGAACTGGGCGCGGCGCCGACGGTGTGGAGCGACGAGGTGACCATCGGCGGCACCGCGTCGGCCACGCAGGCCTTGGAGGTTCGCGCCACGACTCTGGAGAACGGCCAAAGCCAGCTGCAGGCGTCCTACACCTGGGCGCTTGACGTCAACGGCCGCGCCATCGGCATGACCTCGGTGAACAACGGCACCATCGGCCGCATCGACGTCGTGGCCGACCGCTTCGGAATCGTAGACCCGAACAATACCGGCAGCACCACGTTCGAGGGTGGCCGTTGGCTGACGCGGTCGGGCGGTCTTCTGCTGGCGCATGGCAAGCCATTCGGAACGACAGGGGATCTGCTGTTCTGGATTGGCGTCGGCTCAGACGTGAATGCCTGCAGCAAGGCGAACGGCCTCCTGTGGTTCGACAACAAGGGGGCCGGCTTCTTTGGGGGCTCACTCTCGGCCGGCATCCGGCGCAACGCCTACCGCTCGACGGCAGTCTCTACGGCCGCGACGGTGGAGTCGCCGCCGTTTGGCACCGGTGGAGCGCCCAAGACAGTGGTCTTCAGCCTGGCCTATTACAACTCCGGCTACCTGGACTCCGGTACGCCGGGTGTGGTGGCCAACAGCGTGATCATGACCCTGCAGCGCAGCTACAACGGCGGTGCCTGGGAGACGGTCAGTTCGATGCAGGTCGGCGGCCAGACCGCCGTCTATTACGACGACCTGTGGGGACGCTACAGCTACGAAGCGTCTGTCGGTGGCAGTGTCACGTTCACCGACGGCCTGCCTGGCGTCGGGACGTTCGCCTATCGGGTGCTGCTCAGCGGCGCGGCGGGCCTGTGGCCGATCACCCTGGCCGAGGCCAACGGCAGCAATTTCCACATCGGCTCCCAGGAGCTGTCCTTGATCAGTACGGAGGGTTGACGTGGCAGTAATCAGCGAGAGCGAACAGTTCGGCACGAAGGTTGAGGCGATCGCGCCTCGCATCGGGATCGACTGGAGTCCGTACACGAACGACGGTCCGGTGACCTTCCACTTCGAGAAGATCACTACCCAGTCCGACGGCACGGTCCTGGAGCGGACCTTTCTCGGGGTGCTACCGGCAAGGATCAGCGAGCTGCTGGCGCGGGACTACACCGTGAAGCACCCGGTAACCGGCGAGGAAAGCGTGGAGCCTGGATGGAAGCTGATGGCTATGATCAAAGCGGCGACAGACACCGTTTACGCCAACAACATTACCGGGGGGCTGACGCTGCTCTTGGATGGAGAATAGCGAACAGGGAAAACGATGAGCCGAAGCTGACTCGTTGCATATCAGTCTTCCAGGTCTCGAAGCGATGCGTCCGTTGACCTGTTCCGATATCCGCAGGGAAAGCGCACTAGGAACTCCAAGAAGCGAGCGCCAGAAATCGCTTGCCTACTTCCGCACCGAGGGCAAGTGAGAACGGCGCCACTGGCCCCAATCGGGTGTAGTTCCGGTTCCTCCCTTCCAGTGAACATGTGGTGACAGCTGTTGCAGTCCGCACGCACCAACGAAACCTCGGTCTCTCGGCTACAGGGTGCGAAATTGACTTCCAGAAGATAGAACAAGCCAGTGTTTGGCATTCGAGCCTCCTGTGCATTTGGCTCAACATGGCCAAATTCGGGTCCCCTGCGCTGTTGCCGTATCCGCATAGGCTCGGCGTAGGCTCAACTTGCGCCCACCGGTGTTGCGATAACGTGAGGTAAGCAAAGGACTCGTGATATTCACAGTACTTGTGAAAGCAGGCTTGGAAATGGTTGGCACCGGGCACGTGCGGGCGCGTTCTCGTCATTGTGCATCCTCCCTCAACGCGATAGATAGCTCCTGAGCGTGAGTACCCGCGCTGCGTTGGAATCCTGTAATAGATGGAGCGCAGTCTCCTTTCGCGAACCCCTCGACGCAACCGTCTCCCGGATAACCACGGTGTCATATTCGCGAGCATTGCTGTCAAAACATGTGGCAGCTATGCATGACTCGGTGGTCATTCCGCAAACCACGAGCTCGTTCGTGCCCAATTTGGCTAATAGAATTGCAAGCGGGGTTGCCAAGAAAGCAGAGTGCTTCGGTTTGAGAATGAAGTAGTCACCGGTCTGGGGCTGCAGTTTTTCTGCGATCACTGAGGAAGCGCCCTCTGTTGCCAGGCACACGCGCACCAGGTCTCTGAAGTCCATTTGCCAGTTAGCAAAGTTGTCATTGGCATAGATGACGGGAAGACTTCGTGCACGAAAATTCTGGCTGAGACGTGCGATCTGGCTTGCTGCCCGTACGGCGGCCGGTTCGAGACCCTTTGCATTCGGGAAGTCGAACCGGGTGAACATATCCACGATGAGCAGTGCCGGTGTTTTCTTCTTCATGTGTTGGCAGGAATTTAATCGCCGGTCTGACTGTGGGGTGCGGCAAGAGGCTTGGATTGGGGCGAATCTTTCTGGCGGAGGAAGATGGTCAGAACCACCAACGCCAGAACGGCTAGGAACTCGCTCTGCCAGTTTTGGAAGGACTCGAACCAGAAGCTGCTGGAGCACAGGTGGTCCCACCACGTGGGTGGCGCGACGCCATGCGCCAGCTGCTCGTCTACCTCCGCCCGCCAACTGCCTGCCAGGTGCAGGCAGAAGGAAATGATAAAGAGGCCTGCGAAGGTGATCGCCAAGGAGTGGCCGTAAAGAAGCTTCCAGAGCCCGCCTTTGCGAACCGCCCAGGGCTCAGGGCCAGGCTCAATACGTTCCTGTTCATCTGCAGGATTCATCGGCCTGGATTCTGCCGAACCCTTCTGCCTCAAGCTGACCGTAAGCAGCACATACATGCCCATTTGAAGGAACTCGCTCTCCCAGTTCTCGAACGTAGCGCTGACGAAATGGCCGCTGTGCAGGTAAGCCCAGAGATCCACCGTGCCCCTGCCTGCTTTTGCCAGCTCTTGGTTATGCGTGAGCAGTCCCGTCCAGATCTGGCCAATCAGAAAGCATGCGAGTAGCAAGAAAAGCACGATTGATAGACCGTTTCTCTGCCACATACCAGTCGGGCCTCGGTTTGCGCAGCGACTCAGTAAGCGACCGTGCGCTCGGTAGTGGGAAAAGGAGCGGCACGGAATGCCGCTCCAAGTGCGAGGGGTTGAAACAATCCATGTCAGCGCATCACCTTCTACGCGGCCGGTGCGGCTTTTGCATTGCCGCCTCCCTTGGCCAACATTGTCAGCTTCTCGTCCGTAGCCTTTTCCTCATCCAGCGTCTCGATAAGCAGCGGAAGAGCCGCTTTGTAGCCCAGCTGCTTGGCGAGCGCGGCAATGGTGCCATAGGAAGCAATCTCGTAATGCTCTACCTTCTGTGCACCGCCGATGAGAGCCGCATCGCGCACGGGGCCCTCCTCGATACTATCGATCGCTTCCTTGCCTTCCTCGATCAAGCCTTCCATAGCGGCGCATTTAATACGCTTCAGACGGATGCCGAGCAGCTCCACAACTTGATCGATCCGCTCAACTTGAGCTTGGGTCTCCTCAAGGTGTGTCTCGAACGCGGCAGAGAGCTCAGGGTCGGATGCTGCGCGGGCCAAGCGCGGGAGCGCCTTAGTGAGTTGCTTTTCGGCGCTGTAGATGTCCGAAAGCTCGTGGATGAAAAGGTCTTCTGCTGTTTTGATCGCCATTTCAGAAAGCTCCTGTCGAGTTGCGGAGTTTCAACATATCCCGGCAATCGTTAGGAGTGGCGCCCATTCGTGTGAAAGCGGCATGGACACTCTCGACCAGACCCGCGCCTCCCATTCCCGCGCTCAAGGTTTTGGCGGTTGTTCATAATCGTCAGGCCGGGCTGTTTCGTCTTGCTCCGGCATATCTTTGTCCTTCCACTTTGCGTCATCGTTGCGAAGCTTGTCGGGCGTGTGTGCCTTGTCTTGGTCGTCAACATCGGCGGTCGGGTTGAGAGGAAGCTTGCTCATGGTCTTTGCTCCGTTAAGGCCCCGCACAACCGTATCGCTGCGGGCGTGAGGATGACGCGCTCTGCTTGGGCGCTTGTCATGATCAGGACGGCGACGGGCGGCGCGCTTAACGCCAACGCGACGCCGGCGCGTTCACCGTTCGTTTGGCCGATTAGGCCACGGCAGCGAGCAGATCCTCGCGGTTGTTGCTGGCGGTGTTCACCGCACGGCTGACACGATAGGCCTCCATTGCCGGCGGCTGGCTGGCCAGAAGCATGGCCATCGCCGCTTCGGCGTCGGCCGTGAACCATTCTTCGGCCTGGGCCGGCTCCAGCCACACCGGCATGCGGTCGTGGATGTCCGCTGACACGCCGCTGCTGTCGCCGGTGATCACGGTGAAGGTGCCGAGGTTGTCGGGGTCCAGCAGGGGGCTGGCGCCTTCCCAGATGCCGGCGGCCCAGAGCGGGGTAGCCGCGTGGATGAACCACGGGTCCTTCTTCCCGTCCTCTTCGTTGACCGACCACTCGTAGTAGCCGGCCATCGGTATCAAGCAGCGGCGCTTTTTGAACGCCGCGCGGAATGCCGGCTTGTCCGCAACCGTCTCGATCCGGGCATTGATGGTGGAGCCCTGGAGCTTCTTGGCCTTGGCCCAGAAGGGCAGGAGGCCCCACGACAGCCGGGTGAGCTGGAGGCCAGTGCCGCGGTCCAGGATCACCGACGCGCGCTGGGTCGGGGCCAGGTTGTAACTGGCTGGCATCGACAGCAGGTCGCCCACGAGCTGGGGGAACAGCCTCGCGTCAGCGTCGCGAATGGGGGTCTGGACGAATCGGCCGCACATAATTGTGATCCCGTTCCCCGTTTAGTGAGGGGGCATTCGCGCCACTTTTACCCGCCGGGCGTGAGTATCGAGTGCCCGGCTAGTGAAGGAGAACGCCATGACTCCCGGTGCCGTGCGCATCCTCGACCATTGGGCGGCCACACCCAACTTCCGGACTCTGACGGTCGCTGAGGCTGCCGCCGGTCTTCAAGAGCTGCTGCCCCAATATCCAGGTCCGAACGACCAGCCGGTGGCGATCTGCGTCAATGGCTACCGCTGGTTCGTCCATGAGATGGAAGCGGTAGCGGATGCGATTTATCGCGCGTCGCGCCGTCCCCACCAGCTTGACGAGACCCTCGCCGGCGCGGACTGGGATGCCGACGTGAACGAGCAGGGACTGTGGGCTCTTCCTGGCAGGTGTTCGCGGCGTAGCCACAACGAGCGGGTACGCGATGAGTTCCTGATGCATAGGGCGTAATCCAAGCCTGGTTCGTCGCTGCCGGATCGCAGGGCCTGAGACGGTCATCCGTATCCTGCTCCTATGCTTCCTCACGACTTCGAATGGGCGATGTCCCTCCCGAGCCCTGACTTCCGCCCGGACGTGATCCGGCACAGGGGGCAGTGGGTGGTCAGACTTCACCAGCGGGTGGACACCGGGGCGTGGTTCGCCGAGCTGGACGTGCAGCGGGAGCGCCGGAATAAGAGGCCTTGCCAGAGCTACGACACCGGAATAATGGGTGTGGAGCTTTGGGTCGAGCGGCACCAGGAGCGGTTACGGGCCGAAGTGCTCGCCAAGTATGCCAGACACAAGTTCCCGATCAAGCCTCTGTAGTGCCTGCGCATGTCTGTCGGTTGTCCTCTGAGCGTTCCGCAATCGGCGACACCCCCTTGCGGCACTAAGGCCTGAATGGGTTGATTCGGAGGCGTTTGCGGAACGGAATTGCCCTCAAAGCCCTTGACGCATCAACCTTCTGGTCAGGACTGCAAATCCGCGTACGCCGGTTCAATTCCGACCCAGGCCTCCATCTTGATTCAAACGATCAGCCCGCCAACAGCGGGCTTTTTGTTGTCTGCGCGCAGGGTGCTGGTTGTACGCTGAGGGGCACAACGCGTTGAACAGGAGTACTGCATGGGTGTGCTGGACATGATGGTTGCTCTGGCTGTTGCCGGCCTGTCGATGCCAGCCGGCGCGTCGGGCGGTGAGCGGCCCACGCCGCGCTACGAGATTTCCGTCGAGCGCCTGAACGTCGCCGCGGCTGCGGGGAAATCCGCAGGCGATGTGCTGTCCGACAACAACCTCAAGGCGCAGCTCGAATCACGGCTTGGCGACACCGACGTGGTGCGCGCGATTGTCGGCGACGCGGCACTGGCCGAGATGGTGGGGGCGAGCCATGTCCCTACCTGCGCGCCAGACTGTGACGAGCACGCCGTGCTGACCGTGCGCCTGATTCTGGAGGACCACAGTTCGCTCGACTTTCGCCTGCCGGTTCGCAGAACCACCGCTGACGCGCTTGAGGACACCGCACGTACCGCCAGCGGCGCGCGCATCACCCCTGGCGCGCAGTAGCCCGCGCGTTTCTTCCCGGGACCGTGTGCGCGGCGCTTTGCCGATCCTGTCGGTATGAATGCTTCAGGCAGCGCCCACTTCCCGAGGAGGGAATCGTGCAAGCATGATGGCCTGCTTGAACCTGGATATCACCCATGCCCCTGCGTGCGATTGCTTACGTCAGTGAGGCGCGTCCCAGCCTCTCCACTACCGCCCTGGAAGCGCTTGTCGAGGATGCGGCCCGCTTCAATGGCGTGGCTGGCGTCACCGGGGTGCTGCTCTACGACGGCGGGCGCTTTCTTCAGTACTTCGAAGGACCCGATGATGGGGTGTCGGCGGTGTACGAACGCGTCCTGCAGGCGCGCAGCCATGAGCACCTGGTCGAACTGGCGCGCGGGCGTGTTTCCAGCCGTGCGTTCCCCTACTGGGGCATGCGCTGGCTTGGCGTCGAACCCGCTCTGATCCGGCAGTTGAGTGCTGGTGACTGGCTCGGCTTCGCCCATCACCTGGAGCACGGGCCAGCGGTCACGGCCGGCATGGGGTTGCTGGTGCAGACGGTGGCGCCGCACGTCCCGGAGGCACTGCTGGATCAGCACGCACGATAGTCGGCAGCTGGCACACGGCAGTTTTCGTCCTGCTCCGATGGCGGGCGCGCCGTCCGTTCATTAGCGTATCCCGGTCGGCGCACCATCCCATGCGCCGGCCTCCGGCGCGCAGTCGACTCTCCCTGGTCGTTTCCCCTCTGCGCGTGACGCCCCGCCGGGCATCGTCGTGACCGGACCTTTCACCTCGCCCCGCCGCGCCGCGGCACTGACATGACCCTGTCAACAACCCGGGCACATCATGGTGCGAGGCTGACGTGCAACTCTGAATGATTCAGGTGCCTTGATGCGTACCTTGTCGCGGCCATTGACTTGGCGTGGAGAACGTGCAAGGTTGGAGTGAACCAGGGGTGAACGTACGTCTACGTCGCAATCACGCGGTTTATCGACACCACGCAGGGCAAGTCCACCGGAGGTCGTATGCAATACGGCGCACATGGCTTGGCTGAGGGAGTGCGGACCGAGCTGGAAGCCAGCTATGTCAAACATGGCTGTGGCCCGGAATTCTGGACAACATACCAGCGGGTGCTCGACCGCCTGGTACCACAAGGTACCTCGCGCACGCGGGTGACCAACGAACTGGCCCTGATCATCGAACAGCTGGGCATCGTGCGTCGCGCGCAGATGGTGCCGCCGCGCAGCCCGGGGCGTCCGCGCGCACGTTGACCACCGGCCGGGGAGTCCGGGGCACGGGGGAGCTCACCACCAGTGCCAACCGATGCACAGCAGCGCCAGCAGGCAGGTGCCGGCGGCCAGTGTGCGCGGACGCCACCAGCGGCGCCGTTGCTGTTGGGCACGGCGCGGACTTTCGTAACGGATCAGTCCCAGCGGGAACCGCCATGCCCGCATCTGCTCGTTGCAGGCGTCCACGCAGGCGCCGCAGGCGATGCAGTCGGCCTGCGGACCGGTTCGGATGTCCAGACCCATCGGACAGGCGCGCACGCATGCGGCGCAGTCCACGCAGTCGCCGAGCCGGTCCGCGCTGAAGTGGGGCATGGGACCGGCGATGTCGGCATGCGCGGCGCGGAAGGCATAGTCGCTGGCGCTGACTGGATCGAGCAGGCCCCGGCCACGTTCGATCACGCCGCCCTGGCCGGCCGGACGGGGGCCGCGCGGTTCGCCGCGGCGCGCGTCGTACCCCATGCGTGGGGTATCGGTGTCGCAGAATGCTGCCTGCACCCGCGCATAAGGGCAGAGGTGGCGACACACCTGCTCGCGCAGAAAGCCGGCATTGCCCCAGGTGGCGAGCGCATAGAACAGCACCCAGAAGCGTTCCCAGCCGCGCCATGCGGGCTGCCAGAGGGTGGCGACCAGGGTATCGATGGGCGTAAAGAACCCCACGAAGGTGATTCCGGTCCATAGCGCGACCATCACCCACAGCAGATGCCTGACGGCCCACGCAGCGGCCGGCCGGCGCACCACACGCGCGGTGGCGCGGTCGATCCAGCCGAACAGACGGCTCCAGAGCGTCTGTGGGCATCCGTACCCACACCACAGCCGGCCGCCGAGGTTGGTCAGCAGCACCAGGCCGGTCGCAAGCACCGCCAGCGCGCCCAGGACCACCCACGCATCCTGCGGCCACAGGGTCAGGCCGAACAGATCGAAGCGCCGTGCGGGGAGGTCAAGCAGCAGCGCCTGGCTGCCGTTCCAGCGCAGCCAGGGCAGGGCGTAGAAGACAGCCAGCAGCCCCAGCGACAACAGCGGACGCCAGCGGGGGCGCGCGCGCCGGCGGCCCACGGGGGGGAGCGGCGGTGCTGTGTCCACCAGGTGCAGGGGAACCCGTCGCGGCATGTTCATCCCAGTGGCAGGTCGTCGTCGTCCCGCTGCGGTGGCCGCAGCAGAAATCCGGTCAGCGTGCTGGCGGCGGCGGTGACGACCCAGAACATGAAGAAGCCGACCGTGTAACCCAGTTCGCGGCTGATCGCATGCTGCGGAAAACTGATCTGGTGCAGCTGCAGCGGGTCCACGAAGGCGAAGAACACCAGGCTGGCCAGACCGGCGGCGATGAAGCTGGGCCACAGCACGGCGCCCCAGTACTGGATCAGCCGTTGCCGGCGGGCGGGGTCGGGCGAGTCGTGCGGATCGTACATTGCAGCCCCGGTCAGGAGAGAGGGGCAGGGCGCGTCTATACTTCGCGCCACCGGAGGCCGGGGACGCCGCTGCGCGCATCCTGCAGGTGCGTCCAGCCTAGGCGCGGTGGAGGCCGGCGACATTGATCCTGATCAAGGCGTACACCTCCCCCGACCCGGAACCTGCTCCCCGTTCCAACCAGTTGGCCCCATGCCGGAACTACCCCAAAACCCGTTGCCCGTTGCTGCGCCCGCCCTGTGCAGCGAAGCGGAGGTCACCCGCCTGGTGCATGACTTCTATGCCCGGGTGCGCGCGGAACCGCGGCTGGCGCCCGTGTTTGCCGCACGCGTGGACGACTGGGACGCGCACCTGGCCCAACTGGTGGATTTCTGGTCGGCGATGCTGCGCGGCACGCGGCGGTTCAAAGGGGCGCCGATGCCCAAGCACATGGCCATGAAGGAGCTGGACCGCGATCTGTTCGACCGCTGGCTGTGCCTGTTCCGGATCACCACGGCCGAGTGCGGCAATCCGCCCATGCAACGCCTGGCCGATGACGTGGCCGCGCGCATTGCGGACACGTTCTGGCGACGCTTCCAGATGCTGCATTGGCCGAGCCTGCCGATGCTGGGGCAGCCACGCCTGGATTGATCTGGCGCAATGCGCGCCGGTTCCGGTCTTGGCACGCTGGTGGCATGGATATGATCACGCCCGCCGCTGCCGGCCTCGCCTGGCACTTCGACCCCGAGCTGCTGCGCCGTCACGATCGGCCCGGACCGCGCTACACCTCGTATCCGGCTGCGCCGCACTTCCACGACGGCTTCGACGCCGCCGCGCTGGAAGGGGCCATCACCGCCAGCAACGTCACGGCGCGCGCGCTGTCGCTGTATGTGCATGTGCCGTACTGCACCAGCCCGTGCTTCTACTGCGGCTGCAACCGGGTGATCACCCGCGACCGCAGCAGGGGCGAGGCCTACGTCGCCCGCGTGCTGCGCGAGGCCGACCGCATTGCGCCGCTGTTCGATCCCGCGCGCGAGGTGATCCAGCTGCATCTGGGCGGCGGCACGCCCAACTTTCTCGATGCGGTCCAACTGCGCGCGCTGATCGACGGCCTGCGCAGCCGCTTCCGATTCAGCGCGTCGGCCTCTCGCGATTTCTCGATCGAGCTGGACCCGCGCTTCATCGCGCCTCCGGACATCGCCGTGCTCGCTGAGCTGGGCTTCAACCGCGCGAGCCTGGGCATCCAGGACTTCGACCCGCAGGTGCAGCAGGCGATCAACCGCGAACAGGGGGTGGCGCCGACACTGGCTATTCTGCAGGCGTGCCGCGCCTACGGCCTGCGCTCGGTCAATGTCGACCTGATCTACGGGTTGCCGCGGCAGACGTTGTCGGGCTTCGCGCAGACGCTGGAGACCGTGCTGCGCGAGCGCCCGGATCGTCTGGCGGTGTACGGCTACGCGCATCTGCCGCACCTGTTCAAGGCGCAGCGGCAGATCGCCGACAGCGATCTGCCGACGCCGGAGCAGAAGCTGGCGCTGCTCGGCCTGGCGGTGCAGCGCCTGGGTGATGCCGGTTACCAGTACATCGGCATGGACCACTTCGCACTGCCCGACGAGGACCTCTCCCGCGCGCAGCGCGCTGGCCAGCTGCACCGCAACTTCATGGGCTACACCACCCACGCCGATACCGACCTGGTCGGACTGGGCGCCAGCGCCATCAGCCACATCGGCCCGCACTACAGCCAGAACCCGCGCGAGCTGCCCGCCTGGGAGCAGGCCGTGGATGCAGGACGGATACCGGTGTGGCGTGGCCTGGCGCTGGATGCCGATGATGAACTGCGCGCCGAACTGATCGGCCAGCTGATGTGCCAGGGCGAGGTGGATGGGCGCGCGGTGGCAGCGCGCTACGGCGTGGATTTCGACAGCTACTTCGCCGACGGCCTGGCCGCGCTGGCACCGCTGCAGCAGGACGGCCTGGCCGAGCACGACGCCGGCATCGTGCGTGCCACCGAACGCGGCCGGCCGCTGCTGCGGCTGCTGGCGATGTGCTTTGACCGCTACCTGGCGCGTCCCGACCAGCCGGTGCGCTACTCGCGGGCGATCTGAACGGCGCGCATTCCAAATCCGGGCGCGATCAGGCACCCTATGGCCGCGGCCCGGATGGCGAAACTGGTAGACGCATCGGACTTAAAATCCGCCGGGGGCAACTCCATGCCGGTTCGATTCCGGCTCCGGGCACCAGCCACCGACCCTCCGTCCCCCGTACGGCGGACATGACGCATCTATCCTGTCCCGTCCCCGGCGCGGTGCCGCAAGGGCGCGGACCCACCGACGCCCTGCACGGGCAACCCGATCTGCATCGGGGGGATGGGAAGGACAATGGCAATCTGGCGGTAGGCGGGCCGTGCGGCGCGTGCGGCGCATCAATGCGCCCGCATCTGCGTTCTTACGTCGGCGCCGCGCCCAGCGCGTGCAGTGCGTGCGCATATTTTTCTGTCAGGCGCTGCGCCATCGCGTCGGGCAGGTACGCCAGGCGTGCCGGGTCGCGGTTGTCGGCGATGTCGGCCAGCTTGACCTTCAATGCCAGTGGATTGGCGCGGATGGCCGCGTAGTAGGCCTCGGCCGTGATGCCGTCGCGGCGGGTCAGGCACTGGACCGCGGCCACGATCGGCGCCGGAAAGGCGTCCACCTCGTCGGCGAAGTCCGGGCAATCCTCCACCACGTCGTGCAGCCACGCCACGGCTTCGGCCTCCGGGTCGCCGTGCACCCGGGCGGCGACCCGGGCAACATGGCCAATATAGGGATGCCCGGCTTTATCGACCTGGTCGGCATGCGCACGGCGGGCAAGCGCGGCGGCACGAAGCGCGATATCGATGACGCCTTCTCCCTGTTGACCGGAACCGCATTATGCGCGGAGAACGACACCGCGCGGCAGAACGCAAACTTTACGCAGCGCCTCAAGGGCCGCATTACGCTGCGCGACACACACCATCATGGACAGGGAAACATGGCAAAGGCGACGCGTGCAGGGATGGCACTGATGGGGGCGCTGCTGGCCTGGACGGCGGCGGTGCATGCGCAATCGCCTCAGCCGCCGGTGGTGGACATGGCGCCGGTGGTGGTCTCCGGCGCGCAGCCCGGTCCCGGGCTGTGGAGAGTCTCGTCCAGCGACGGACACACGCTGTGGATCCTGGGCACGGTCAGCCCGTTGCCGGCCACGCTTGAGTGGCGGTCGGACGAGGTCGATGCCGTCGTCGCCGAGGCGCAGCAGATGTTGGCCGCACCGGGCTGGACGCTGGACGCCGACATTGGTTTCTTCAAGGGGTTGACCCTGTTGCCGTCGGCGATGAAGGCCGCGCGCAGCCCGGATGGGCGTCGCCTGCAGGAGGTGTTGCCGCCCGCGCTGTACGCGCGCTGGGAAGTCCAGAAGAAGCGGTACATCGGCCGCGATGGCGGTATTGAGAAGGACCGGCCTCTGGTGGCGGCAACGGAGCTGTATGGCGCGGCGCTGAAGAAGGTCGGTCTCAAGCAGCGCTCCGCCGTCTCGGAGGTGCTGGACAAGGCAGCCAAAGCGCACGGTCACACGCCGGTCTCGACGCGGCTGGTGATCCGCATCGACGACCCGCGCCAGGCACTCAAGGACGTGCGCGCCAGCAGCCTGGACGACGTGGCGTGCTTCGAACGCACCCTGGACGTGGTGGAGAGCAAGTTGCCGATCCTGGTCGAGCGCGCGAATGCCTGGTCGGTGGGTGACATCGATGCCCTGCAGCGGATGGCCGTGCAGAGCCAGTACGGTGCCTGCGTGGACGCGGTGGAGCGCAGCGAGTTTGGCCGCCGCCGCGGCCTGACCGACCTGGACCGGCGTGCGCAGGAGAAATGGCTGGGCCATGCGCGCGATGCCCTGAAGCGCAATACCGTGACGTTCGCGGTGGTGCCGGTGTTTTCCCTGCTTGCCCCCGGTGGCTACCTGGACGAGCTGCGCCGGTCGGGGTACGAAGTGGAAAATCCCTGAGCGGATGCGACGGTTTTCTGACGCGCGGACCGGTCGGGAGTGTCGCGCCGGTCATCTATCAACGCATAAACGTTCATGGCATAGTCAGTAAAACTCCTCTGGATACTCTTTCATGCCGCTGTGTGCGATTGCGTACGTAAGTGACGCTGTCGATGGGATTCAAGCTTCCGATATAGATCAGATACTGGCGGCGGCTGGCAGCTTCAACAAGGTTGCCGGGGTGACGGGCGTGCTCATGTTCGACGGCCACCATTTTCTCCAGTATTTCGAAGGCCCGGACGACGGCGTCAATTCGGTTTACCACCGGGTGCTCAATTCGCGCGTCCACCGCAATCTGCGACAACTGCTGCACGCCCGGATTCCGGCCCGCAACTTTCCGCGCTGGACGATGGCGTCGGCGGCGATCGAGCCCGAGGTGCTGGCCAGCATCGCCGATGGTGCCTGGGCCGGGTTCGCGGTCGAGCCGCCGGCAGCGGATGGCCGCACTGTCGGATTCACCCGCCTGCTGGAACTGTGGACAGGCGTGCATGGCGAACTGGAACCTGCGGCGCTCACGTTGGGGTCGTAACACAATGATCACGGTTGCCCGTCTAAGCTGTGCCTACCAGCTGTGATCAGTCATGCGGGGTACCACCCTGGGGCTGTCTGAAAGGGTAGTAACCGCAGCTGGACCACTTTGCAGGCCGTCGTCCGTACTCTCCACGGGCGGCGGCCATTGTTTTTGGGGCGGGAGGGAATCTTTGTGGCGGGCCGGTGCACGCGCTAGTCTTGCCGGCATTGCAAAGCCCCGGGCGCCGTACCCCATGAAGTTCGTCGATTCTCCCCTGTTCCAGCCCATTGCCGCCCTCCACCCGTCCGGAGGGAAGGCGTGAGCGCGGTGGTCACGGCCGCTACGCGCCCCGATATTGCGATCATCGGCCTGGGATATGTCGGGCTGCCGCTGACGGTGGCCTTCGGGCGCGAACTGCCGACCCTGGGATACGACATCGACCCGGTGCGGGTGGCCGAGCTGCAACGCGGACACGATCACACCCTGGAGATGGAGGCTGCCGAGCTGGCCTCGGCGGTCCACGCACGCTACACCGACCGCCCCGACGCGCTGGCCGCCTGCAACGTGTACATCGTCACCGTGCCGACCCCCATCGATGCGATGGAACAACCGGATCTGGAGCCGTTGCGCAGCGCCAGCATGCTGATTGCCGGCATGCTCAAGCGTGGCGATCTGGTCATCTACGAATCCACCGTCTACCCCGGTACGACCGAGGAGGTCTGCGTCCCGCTGCTGGAGGCCGGCTCCGGGCTGGTGTTCAACCAGGACTTCCACTGCGGGTACAGCCCCGAACGGATCAATCCTGGCGACCGCGAGCGGCGCCTGGCCGACATCCGCAAGATCACGTCCGGGTCGACGCCCGCGGTGGCGGCCGTGGTCGACGCGCTGTATGCGCGCATCATCCGCGCCGGCACCTGGCCGGCGCCGTCCATCCGCGTGGCCGAAGCCGCCAAGGTGATCGAGAACATCCAGCGCGACGTCAACATCGCGCTGGTCAACGAACTGGCGCTGATCTTCGACCGGCTCGATATCGACACGCAGGACGTGCTGGATGCGGCCGGCAGCAAATGGAACTTCCTGCCGTTCCGCCCCGGGCTGGTCGGCGGCCACTGCATCGGCGTGGACCCGTACTACCTGCTGCACAAGTCCGAAAGCGTGGGCTACCACCCCGATCTCATCCATACCGCCCGCCAGGTCAACAACCGCGTCGGCGCACACGTTGCGCAGCGGGTGCTGGCCTTGCTGGCGGGGCGGGGCCGGGCCCCGGCCCGGTCGCGCGTGCTGGTGCTGGGGGTGACGTTCAAGGAAAACTGCCCGGACCTGCGCAACAGCCGTGCGCTGGAGCTGGCGCAGACGCTGCAGGCCAGCGGTGCGCGGGTGGAGGTGCACGATCCGTGGGTGGGTCCGGCCGTGTTGGCTGATGCCGGTGTCGACTGGATCGATGCCCCGGCCCCGCACGCCTACGACGCGGTAGTGCTGGCGGTGGCGCACGCGCGCTTCCGCGCCTTCAGCGCCGAGGACGTGCGTGCGCTGCTGGCGCCCGGCGGTGTGGTGTACGACGTGAAGTCGGTGTGGCCGCGCGACGTGGTGGACGACCGGCTGTAGACTCGAAGACGTCTTTGATTCGAGGAATGCCATGCATCGGTACCTTGTCTACCTGCTCGCCATCCTGCTGTTCCCGGTCTGCCTGTGGCTGGCCGGTATCTGGCCCGCCTGGTACTGGGGCGTTGGCATCAGCGCCGTCGTGGTGGGGCTGGGGACCTGGGATCTCCTGCAGAAACGCAGCACGCTGCGACGCAACTACCCGGTGATGGCGCACTTCCGCTATGGGCTGGAATCGATCGGCCCGGAGATCCGCCAGTACTTCGTGCAGAGCGACCTGGAGGACGTGCCGTTCTCGCGGCAGCAGCGGGCGCTGATCTACCAGCGGTCCAAGAATGATATGGACGTGGTGCCCTTCGGGACGCTGCGCAGCACCTATGCGGTGGATTACGAGTGGATCAACCATTCGCTCGCGCCCACCGACATCGGCCGCCACGACTTCCGCATCCTGATCGGGCCCAACTGTGCCAAGCCGTACTCGGCCAGTGTGTTCAACATCTCGGCGATGAGCTTCGGCTCGCTGTCGGCCAATGCGATCCGCGCGCTCAACGAAGGTGCGCGTCGCGGCAGTTTCTACCATGACACCGGCGAAGGCTCGATCTCGCCGTACCACCGGGAAATGGGCGGCGATCTGGTCTGGGAGATCGGCTCGGGCTACTTCGGTTGCCGCGACGATGCTGGTGGATTCAGCGAAGAGAAGTTCGTGGCCAACGCCAACCACGACCAGGTCAGGATGATCGAGATCAAGCTCTCGCAGGGCGCCAAGCCCGGCCACGGCGGCGTGCTGCCGGCGGCGAAGGTCAGCGAGGAGATCTCCATCACCCGTGGCGTGCCGATGGGGGTGGACTGCGTGTCGCCGTCCCGGCATTCGGCCTTCAACACGCCGGTGGAGCTGCTGCAGTTCGTGGCACGGCTGCGCGAGCTGTCCGGCGGCAAGCCGGTGGGGTTCAAGCTGGCCATCGGCCATCCGTGGGAATGGTTCGGCATCGCCAAGGCCATGCAGGAGACCGGCCTGCTGCCGGACTTCATCGTCGTCGATGGTGCCGAGGGTGGCACCGGCGCGGCGCCGGCCGAGTTCATCGACCATGTCGGAGTGCCGATGCACGAAGCGCTGCTGCTCGTGCACAACACCCTGGTCGGCCTGGACCTGCGCGATCGCATCCGGATCGGTGCGGCGGGCAAGGTCACCAGCGCCTTCGAGATCGCGCGCACCATCGCGCTGGGCGCGGACTGGTGCAATGCCGGGCGCGGCTTCATGTTCGCGCTGGGGTGCATCCAGTCGCTGAGCTGCCACAGCGACAAATGCCCCACCGGGATCGCCACGCAGAATCCGCACCGCTGGCGTCACCTGGACGCGGCCGACAAGGCGTCGCGGGTGCACAACTACCACGAGAACACCCTGCGCGCGCTGCGCGACCTGTTGTGTGCGGCAGGCCTGAACGATCCGTCCGAGCTGGGGCCGGAACACATCCTGCGCCGGGTATCGCCGGTCGAGATCCGCTCGCTGGCCTCGTTGTATCGCTATCTGTCGCCCGGCGAGCTGCTGCGCCGGGTGCCGGACCACGCGGTCTTCCACGACTACTGGGCCGATGCACGCAGCGATTCCTTCCAGCCGCCGGCGCGCATCCAGGCGCTGCGGTCCAGCAAGTCGCGCTGAGGGATGACCATGCAACTGCGCAGCGGTCGTGCGGACGAAGCCGATATTCTGTGGGCACTGCGCACGCGGTGCGTGCGCGAAATCTGCAGTGCGGCCTATCCACCCGAGGTGATCGCGCCGTGGGCGGCCTCGCCTCCGCCGGCGCACTACCGCGCACTGATCGGGCAGGGCGGCTGCATCGTCGCCGAGGACGCGGAGGGCCACCTGCTCGGCTACGGGGTGATCGACCAGGCCAGCAATGAGATCGATGCGTTGTTCGTCGATCCCGACCAGGGTGGGCGCGGCATCGGCCGGGCACTGATGGACGCGATGGTGGCGCTGGGCGATCCGTCGCGCCCGCTGGTGTTGTCAGCCTCGCTCAACGCTGTGCCGTTCTACCGGCGCGCGGGCTTCCAGCCGCTGCGCGAAGAGGCTTACGCGCACCCCAGCGGAGTGTCGCTCGCCTCGGTGCGCATGCAGCGCGGGTAGGGCCGGCCGGCGCTATCCCAGGTAGTCGATCACGCCGCGGCCGGCGCGCAGCCCGCTGGCGTAGCAGGCGGTCAGCAGGTAGCCGCCGGTGGGGGCTTCCCAGTCCAGCATTTCGCCGGCGCAGAAGGTGCCGGGCAGATCGCGCAGCATCAACTGCGCGTCCAGCGCCTCCAGGCGGACGCCACCGGCGGTGCTGATCACCTCGGCAAGCGGGCGCGGGCGAAGGGGCGACAACGGCAGCCGCTTGAGCGCCGCCGCGATACGCTCCGGCGGCAACTGTCCCGCCTCCTTGCCCAGCACCTCGAACAGCAGCGCCGATTTGACCCCGCCAAGACCCAGCTGGCGGCGCAGATACTCGCCGAAGCTGCGGCCCTGGCGTGGGCGCAGCAGCTTCTCCAGCACCTGCGCCTCGGTCTGCCCGGGCAGCAGGTCCAGGTGCAGCTGCACCTTCCCATCGCGGGCCAGCGCATCGCGCAGGTCGGCGGCCAGCGCATAGATCAGGCTGCCTTCGATGCCGTTGGCGGTGATCACGCACTCGCCCTGCAGGGAGCGCGGCTGACCGTGGAGGTCAATCCAGTGCGCCACCACCGGCTTCAACGGGGCACCGGCCTGGCGTTCGCTGAAGTACGCGGTCCAGTCCAGGTCGAACCCGCAGTTGGCCGGTTTCAGGGGGACGATGTCGATGCCGCGCGCGGCCATCGGCGCCGTCCAGGCGCCGTCGGAACCCAGTTGGGGCCAGCTCCCGCCCCCCATCGCCAGCACCACGGCGTCCGTCGTCACGGTGTGCGTGCCGTCCGCCGTATCGAAACACAGGTCACCGTTGGCATCCCAGCCGGTCCAGCGGTGCTGCACATGCAGACGCACGCCCTGTTCCTTGAGCCGTCGCACCCAACCCCGCAGCAGCGGCGCGGCTTTGCGATCCACCGGGAAGACCCGGCCCGAGCTGCCCACGTAGGTTTCCACGCCGAAGCCCAGCGCCCAGGCGCGCAGCGCATCGGCATCGAAGTCGGCGAGCCAGTCGCCGACTTCGGCCGCGCGCTCGCGGTAGCGTGATACGAACAGGTCGTGCGGATCGGAGTGGGTCAGGTTCAAGCCGCCCTTGCCGGCGATCAGGAACTTGCGTCCCGGCGAGCCCTTGGCTTCGTACACGTCCACCTGATGCCCCGCGGCGCGCACGGTTTCAGCGGCCATCAGGCCTGCCGGCCCGCCGCCGATGATGGCTACCCGTCGCGGGGCACTGCGTTCAATGCTCATGCGCAACGGTCAGCGCGGAGTGACGTCGAGCAGTTCGACATCGAACACCAGCGAGGAGCCCGGGGCAATCGGCCCGGCGCGACGGGCGCCGTAGCCGTACTCGGCCGGAATCATCAGCGTCCGCTTGCCGCCCACCTTCATGCCGGCAAAGCCCTCGTCCCAGCCCTTGATGACCTCGCCCTTGCCGAGCGTGAAGCTGAAGGGCTCGCCGCGATCGACCGAGCTGTCGAACTTCTCGCCGTGCTTGTCGGCGGTGCGTTCGTCGTAGATCCAGCCGGTGTAGTGCACGCTGATGCGGCTGCCGGGGGTGGCCTCGGCACCGGTCCCGGGCTGGGTATCGATCTTCTGGAACTGCGCGATGCTGCCACCGGGCGGCGGGCCGGGCGGGGTGCAGCCGGCCAGCAGCGACAACATCAATGGAATGAGCAGGCGGCGCATGGCAGCTCCAGGTCAGGAAAACGGGACGCAAGGGTAGCGCATCGCCGGGCGGTATCATGGGGGCATGTCGAAACTGCTGCTCAACCTGCGCCATGTCGCGGACGATGAAATCCAGGACGTGACCGCCCTGCTGGACCAGGCGGGCATCGCCCATTACCGCACCGAGCCCAGCCCGTGGGGAATCTCATGGGGCGGCATCTGGATCCGCGACAACGAGGACCATCCGCGTGCCAAGGCCCTGATGGCCGGGTACCAGCAGGCGCGCGGCGAGCGGGTGCGTGCCGAACGCCAGGCGGCGCTGCGCGACGGCAGCGCGGAGACCTTCGCGACGCTGGCCCGTCGTCGGCCGCTGTTCGTGGTGGCGGTGCTGCTGGGCATGGTGGCGGCGGCGGCCCTGGTGCTGCTGCCGTTCATGCTGCTGCGCGGCTGAACACGGCGCGGCGCCACAGGGGCGGAGGGGGCGGTAAAATGGCGGCATGATCGCCAATACCGCCGCCTACCACTTCACTTCCATTGCCGACCCGGACGCGCTGTGTGCGACCCTGCTGGCGCGTGCCACCACCGCCGACCTGCGCGGCACCGTGCTGGTGGCGGGCGAGGGCATCAACCTGTTCCTGGCGGGCCCGGAAGCCGGCATCGACGCCTTCTACGCCGCGCTGCGCGAGGACCCGCGTTTCGCCGATCTACGCGTGAAGACCAGCTACAGCCGGATGCAGCCGTTCGCCCGGCTCAAGGCCAAGGTCAAGCCGGAGATCATCAGTTTCCGCATCGACGACGGCCAGCCGCTGGCCTATCCGCGGGCGCCGTCGGTGGACCCGGCCACGGTGCAGCGCTGGCTGCGCCAGGGCCACGACGACGCCGGCAAACCCGTGGTGATGCTGGACACCCGCAACACCCAGGAGATCGCGTACGGCACCTTCCAGGATGCGCTGGTGCTGCCGATCACCAAGTTCACCGATCTGCCGGAGGCGTTGGCGCCGCACCGTGAGGCGCTGCGTGACAGCACTGTGGTGAGCTTCTGCACCGGCGGCATCCGCTGCGAGAAGGCGGCCCTGTGGATGCGCAACGACGGCATGGACAACGTGCTGCAGCTCGACGGCGGCATTCTCGGGTACTTCGAGGCCGTGGGCGGGGAGGGCTACGACGGCCGCTGTTTCGTGTTCGATGAGCGGGTGGCGCTGGATGCGGACCTGAAGCCGCTGGTGGACGCGCCTGCCGGTTGACGGCTGAACGCGAAAATCAGCGTCCCGCTGCCGGGCATGGCGACGGGGGGAATCGGCCCCATCTCAGGGGCATACCCTTTGATGGAACGCGTCCATGCACCTGTCGATACTTGATCTGGCCCCGGTCTGCGAAGGCAGCGATACCACGCAGGCCTTCGCCAACATGCTGGACCTGGCCCAGCACGCCGAGGGCTGGGGCTACCACCGCTACTGGCTGGCCGAGCACCACAACATGCCCGGCATCGCCAGCGCCGCCACGGCTGTGCTGATCGGCCATGTCGCCGGCGGTACCCGGCGCATCCGCGTGGGAGCCGGCGGCATCATGCTGCCCAACCATTCGCCCCTGCAGGTGGCCGAGCAGTTCGGCACGCTGGCCTCGCTGTATCCGGACCGCATCGATCTCGGCCTGGGCCGCGCCCCGGGGACCGACCAGCCGACCGCCCGCGCACTGCGCCGCTACTTCGACAGCGCCGACCAGTTCCCGCAGGACGTACGCGAGCTGCTCCATTACTTCCAGCCGGCCCAGCCCGGCCAGGCCGTGCGCGCGGTTCCCGGCGCAGGCATCCCGGTGCCGGTCTGGCTGCTCGGGTCCAGCCTGTTCAGTGCGCGCCTGGCGGCGGCGATGGGGCTGCCGTTTGCGTTCGCCTCGCATTTCGCGCCGGATGCGATGGATGAGGCACTGGCGGTCTACCGCCGCGAATTCCGCCGTTCCGAGCACCTCGATGCCCCTTACGCCGTGCTGGGCCTGAACGTGGTGGCTGCCGATTCGGAGGCCGAAGCGAAGCGTCTGTTCACCACCCAGCAGCAGAGCTTCGTCAACCTGCGTCGCGGCAGGCCGGGCCTGATCCCGCCGCCGATCGACGACATCGAGGACTTCTGGCAGCCGCACGAAAAGCTCGGCGTGGAGAACGCGCTGGCCTGCGCGGTGGTGGGCGACCTGGACCAGGTGCGCGAGGGCATGGCGGCCTTCGTCGCGCGGCACAGGCCGGACGAACTGCTGCTCACCGCCAACATCTACGACCATGCCGCGCGCAGGCGTTCGTTCGGGTTGGCGATGCAGGCGCACCGCGACGGGAGTGCCACGCCGTAGGGCGTGCCCCCGCGAAGGCGGCGTGACCAGCCGGTTCACGCCGTCGTAGCCGGCAATCCGGTGTGATGGAGCTCCTTTTTGCAGGAGTCCTCCCATGCCAGAACACGACCGCCAACAGCACATCCGGCAACTGGCCGAGATGATCCGCGGCATCGACATCGCGATGTTCACCACCGTCGGTGTCGACGGCCGCCTGTACAGCCGTCCGCTGGGTACCCAGGAGGTCGAGTTCGATGGCGACCTGTGGTTCGCGACCGCGGCCGACAGCCCGAAGGTGGCCGAGATCGCACTGAATCCGCGGGTCAACGTGGCCTATGCCTCCACCTCGGGCAACACCTATGTGTCGGTGGCCGGCACCGCGCGGGTGATCGATGACCGCGCCAAGGCCGAGGAACTGTGGTCGCCGGCGATGAAGCTGTTCTTCCCCGGCGGTCCGGACGACCCGAACCTGCGCCTGATCCACGTCAGCGCCGAATCGGCCGAGTACTGGGATGGCCCGGGCGGCCTGCTGGGCAGCGCCCTGAGTTTCGTGTTGTCGGCGATGAACGACGAGCCGGGCGCGTTGGCCGACAACGGCGTGGTCGATCTGCGCTGAGCCAGGGCTGACGAGGTGGGTCCCGACCGCGGGTCGGGACACCTCAGAACCACTTGTTGAACAGCTCCACCGTGTAGCTCACCAGGTGCCCCGAGCTGAAGCCAAAGAACAGCACAGCGGCCACCGCGCCGATCCAGTTGGCCAGCATCAGCGCGCCGTCGCGCTCGAGCAGGGCCAGGGCGAACAGCAGCAGCTGGAAGCCGAACAGGTAGTTGGTGAAGGGGATCGGCAGCGACAGCATCACCCCCACCAGGATCAGCAGCAGGCCGGTGAAGGCATGGGCCGGCAGCGGCGACAGCAGGCCCGGCAGGCGCGGTTTGAGCAGCCGGTCCAGGCGGCGCAGCGCGCCGTCGATGCGGGCCAGGAAGCGGTGCATGGTGCCGCGCTTGGGGCCGCGGTTGGCGATGAAGCCCGGCAGCCAGGGCCGCCGCAGCCCACACAGCATCTGGACCCCGATCAGCAGGATCAGCGGGCCGCTGACCGCCCCGCCAATGCCCGGGATCGGGATGAAGGCCGGCAGGATCGCCACGAACAGGAACACGCCGAACGCGCTCTGCTGCAGGTTCTGCAGGATCTGGCCCAGCCGCAGGCGCTCTTCCGGGTCGCCGTGGTCGAACATCGCCAGCAGGGTGCGGATGCCCTCGTTGCGATAGTCGGGCCGGTCCTGGTCCGGCGGAGTGGGATCAGCCGGTGAGTTCATCGGTCTCTTCTTCGGACAGCGTGCGCAGCAGCAGTTTG
The DNA here is from genome assembly GCF_049545505.1 of Stenotrophomonas sp. NPDC077421. Taxonomy (NCBI): domain Bacteria; kingdom Pseudomonadati; phylum Pseudomonadota; class Gammaproteobacteria; order Lysobacterales; family Lysobacteraceae; genus Stenotrophomonas; species Stenotrophomonas sp. NPDC077421. The sequence goes on from NZ_JBMWDP010000048.1 coordinate 23,687, forward strand.
TCCACGCGTGCGCCATCGAGGTCGACGATCTCGATGCGCCAGCCGGCCCAGTCGAAATACTCGCCCGCGTGCGGGATGCGCCCGAAGAAATGGATGCACATGCCGGCCAGCGTGTAGTAATCGCCGTCTTCGGCATCGGGCAGTTCGGCATTGCCCATCAGTTCGCGCAGGTCCTCGATCGACAGCGACCCGTCCACCAGGTACGAGCCGTCCTCGCGGGTCACCACCAGGGCGTCTTCGTCCACGTTCTCCACCGACTGCAGCCGGCCGACCACCGCACCCATCAGGTCGCTGATGGTCACCAGGCCCTGGATCTCGCCGTACTCGTCCACCACCAGCGCCATCGACTGCTGTTCCTCGCGGAAGATCTCCAGCAGCTTCATCGCGTGGGTGGATTCGGAAACGTACAGCGGCTCGCGAAGGTGCTGGAACAGCGAGTGGTCGTCGCGCACCAGGCGCGTCACCAGGCTTTTCACCTCGAGCACGCCGACAATGTCCTGGTCGTTGTCGCGGTACACCGGGTAACGCGAGAACTCGTTCTCGCGCATGGTCGCAATGTTCTTCTCCGGGGCCGCCACGGTGTCCAGCCAGGCGATCCGGTTGCGCGGCGTCATCAGGCTGTCGGCCGTGCGGTCGCCCAGGCGCATCACCCGGTTCATCATGTCGCGCTCGTGCGCATCGATCACGCCGGCCTCGTGGCTCTCGGCCACCAGCATGCGGATTTCTTCTTCGGTCACGGAGGCCGCTTCGTCTTTGCCCAGACCAAGCACCCGCAGCACCAGCCGGGTGCTGTGCGAGAGCAGCCACACCGCCGGGAAGGCGATGCGCGACAGCCAGCCCATCGGCCAGGCGACCAGGCCGGCGATATCTTCCGAGCGGGTGATCGCGAGCCGCTTGGGCACCAGTTCACCGAAGATGAGCGTCAGGAAGGTGATCAGGGCCACTGCCAGCGCCTTGCCCACTTCGCTGGCATAGACAAACCCCGGGAACAGGCCGTGCAGCCATTGGGCGATGGCCAGGCCGATCGCCTCGCCACCGAAGACACCGGTCAGGATGCCGATCAGCGTGATGCCGATCTGGACCGTGGACAGGAAGCTCTCGGGCTTTTCAGACAGCTCCAGCGCCCGTGCGGCGCGCTTGCTGCTGGCGGCCATCTGCTTGAGCCGGCTCTTGCGCGAGGTCATGACCGACATTTCGGACATGGCGAAGAAGCCGTTGAGCAGGATCAGGGCCAGGACAATAATCAGTTCAAACACGGGCGTCGTCCCCGGTTGGTGGCAGGGAGGGCGTGTTCAAGCGATGTCGGCTACCGGGGCGCGGGAAGGCGCGGCGGTGCGGAGGGGGGTAAGGGTCGTCGTCCATAGAGTGCACCCGAAGGTGCCCGTGCATCTTAACAAAAGGCCGGGGCAGTGACGCAAACAGAGTCGTTCAGGCGGGGCCACCCTGGCGTGAAGATCGGGGGGGAGTACCCGCAATGGACATCAAACCGTCATAATTCCGCCCGGTGCCGTCCTTCCTCGACGGCGAATAGGTTTCTCAATGTTCTCTCTGCAGACCATTTTCGGCTCCGGCAAACAGTTCTACACCCTGCTGGACGAGGCTGCGCAGGCCGCCCAGGACAGCGCCAAGGCGCTGCACGCGATGCTGCGCGCGGCCGACCGCCAGCCCGCGCTGGACGCCTTCAAGCTGGCCCGCCTGCGCGAACGCGCCGCGTCGGACAAGATCAGCCAGGCGCTGGTGGACAGCTTCATGACCCCGATCGAGCGCG
>NZ_JBMWDP010000049.1:0-24270 GCF_049545505.1 Stenotrophomonas sp. NPDC077421
CGCCACGTCCGGCTTGAAGCGGTTCTGCTGCTTGGTCAGCACGGCATCTTCCAGCGCGCGGTGCGCGGCCAGCAGCGAGACCAGGCCCGGCGCTTCGAACACGATGCGGCCCTTCAGGCCGATCACGGTGTCGCCGGTGTACACGCCACGGCCCACGCCGTACGGGGCGAACAGCTTGTTGAGCTTGGCCAGGATCTGCTCGCCCGCCATCGCCTCGCCGTCCAGGGCGACAGCCTCGCCTTCGACGAACTTCAGCGTCACGGTCAGCGCCTCGGCCGGCCACTCGCTGCGCGGTGCGCACCAGCCGCGGGCGCCTTCGCCCGGGGCTTCCCAGCGGTCGATCTCGCCACCGGACATGGTCAGGCCGAGCAGGTTTTCGTTGATGGTGTAGGCCTGCTGCTTGGCGCGCACGCCGAAACCGCGCTCTTCCAGGTACTTCTGCTCGTAGGCGCGGGTCTGGGTGTGTTCCTTCTGGATTTCGCGGATCGGCGCGACGATCTGGTAGTCGCCCAGCGCCTTCACGGCCAGGTCGAAGCGGACCTGGTCGTTGCCCATGCCGGTGCAGCCGTGGGCGATGATGTTGGTGCCCAGCTCGGCGGCGCGCTTGAGCGCGGCATCCACGATCAGGTAGCGGTCGGACACCAGCAGCGGGTACTGGCCCTGGTAGCCTTCGCCGGCCCACACGAACGGCTTGACGAAGCCGCTCCAGATTGCCGGACCGCCATCGACGGTGACGTGGCTGGTGACGCCCAGCTCGGCGGCGCGCTTCTCGATGAAATCACGCTCTTCGTCATCCACGCCGCCGGTGTCGGCGAACACGGTGTGCACGTTGTAGCCGCGCTCCTGCAGGTAAGGCACGCAGAAGCTGGTGTCGAGTCCGCCGGAGAAGGCCAGGACGATGTCTTTCTTGCTCATGGGGGTCTGATCTCGTAGCGCCGGACACGGCCCGGCGGTGGGCAAAGGGGGAATCAACAGAATCTCAGCGGCCGATCAGGGCCGACATGATCGCCTTCTGTACGTGCAGGCGGTTCTCGGCCTCGTTGATGGCGATGCACTGCGCCGAGTCCATCACCGCGTCGGTGGCCTTGACGTTGCGGCGCAGCGGCAGGCAGTGACTGAACACGCCGTTGTTGGTCAGGGCCATCTTGGCTTCGTCGACGATGAAGTGCTTGTACTGGTCGCGGATCGGCTTTTCCGGCTCCCAGTTGCCGAAGAACGGCAGCGCGCCCCAGCTCTTGGCGTAGACCACGTCGGCACCGGTGTAGGCGCTGGCGATGTCATGGCTGACCTGCAGGGAACCGCCGCTCTCGGCCACGTTCTGCTCGGCCCAGCCCATGTAGCGCTCGTCCAGGATGTAATCCGGGGTCGGGCACAGCAGGGTCACGTCCATGCCCATGCGGGTGGCGATGGTCAGCGCCGAGTTGGCCACCGCGGTGTTGAGCGGCTTGGGGTGGTAGGTCCAGGTCAGCACGAACTTCTTGCCGCGCAGGTCCTGGGTGCCGAAATGTTCCTGCAGCGCCATCACGTGGGCCAGCTCCTGGCACGGGTGGGTGATGGTCTCCATGTTGATCACCGGCACCGGCGAGTATTTCGCGAAGCTCCGGAGCACTTCGTCCTCACGGTCCTTGCTCCAGTCGACGAACTTCGGGAATGCGCGCACGCCGATCAGGTCGACGTAGCGGCCCAGCACCTTGGCCACTTCGGCGATGTGCTCTTCCGTGTCGCCATCCATCACCGAGCCGAGGTTGAACTCGATCGGCCATGCATCCTTGCCCGGCTGCAGCACGATCGCGTGGCCCCCCAGCTGGAAGGCACCCAGCTCGAAGCTGGTGCGGGTGCGCATGGACGGATTGAAGAACACCAGGGCAATCGACTTGCCCTTGAGCTCGTCGCCCAGCTTGTTGCGCTTGAACAACGCGGCCTGGGTCAGCAGGGCATCCAGGTCGGTGCGGCTCCAGTCCTGGGTGTTCAGGAAGTGCTTCAGGGACATCGATCGATCCTTTGCGGCGGGATTCAGGGGGTCGGAAAAACGTACAGATGAAACTTTTCAGATCGCAGAAACGAAAAAACCCAGCACGGGGGCTGGGTTTTCCGAACAGACAGCACGAAGCTCCGGTTACCCAGCGAAAATGTGGGGTTCCGGTCGGCGGGCACGCGACGTCATGCCCGTAGCCATACGGGCGGCGCTGGTGTCGTGCTGGAAGTCGGTGAGTTTCATGGCCGCTCATCTTTGCACGCGCCCGGGGCGGGTGCAAGGCCTGAATGGAACATGCAGATCAGCGTAGCGAACGAGGCGGCTTCCGGGCCGGTCACGGATTGGCCGGCCCGCCCTGCTCGGCCGCCACCCACGGGGTGATGGACACGCGGATCTTCAGGCGGTTGCCGGGATCGTCGGGGAGGCGGGAGCGGTACTTGGTGCCCTTGTAGACGTAATCCACGTCATAGGCGATGGGCCGGCGGAATTCCCGGCCGACCGGGATGATCCGGCAGTCGCGGGTCAGCAGCGGGCCGTTGTTGGCCGGCGGCGCCTCGACCACGGGCATTTCCTCCTCGCTGCCGTCTTCACGGCGGAAGATCGAGCGCACCGAGTCCATGAAGCGGCCAAAGCGGCCCTTTTCTTCCTGCGGTTCTTCGCCGGTCACGTTGACCGGGGCCAGGGTCCGGGTGGACACCGGCTCGCAGTGTTCTTCCGTGCGGGTGGCCCGCAGCGTCTGGAACACGGGCTCGACGTTGAGCACCTGCGCGTAGTCGAACTTCACGTTCTCGACGATCACCACCCGGTTGCGGGCCTCACCGTCCTGGGCGCGCACCCCGAAGGCGGCACTTGCGAGCAGACAGGCCAGCGTCAACAACGAAGCGGATTTCATTGGCAACAGGTAAGAGGACAAGGGGGATAGTTTAGGCAGTGCCAGGCACAAGGGGCTGAACATTACCCTTCCGTAACGTTTCTGCCCATAGGCAGGCCGCGCCCGCCCCCCCGGCCAGGGACGCCATGCCGGCCCTGCGGGGCCGCCGGACGGCCCGGCGCTGGGCGCCGTTGTGATCTAAAATCGACCGCTTGCCCCCCACCCATCCCCCACCACGGCCACCATGACCCTGCGACTGCACAACACCCTGACACGCCAGCTCGAAACGTTCCAACCGCTCGATCCGGCCTGTCCGACCCTGTATGTCTGCGGTCCCACGGTCTACAACTATGTCCACATCGGCAACGCCCGTGGCCCGGTGGTGTTCGGGGTGCTGGCCGATCTGCTGCGACGCCGTTTCGGCGCCCTGCGCTACGCGCGGAACATCACCGACGTGGACGACAAGATCAACACGGCCGCGCGGGACCAGAATGTGCCGATTTCGGCAATCACCGATCGTTTCGCCGCCGCGTACCGTGAGGACATGGCCGCACTTGGCGTGGTTCCGCCGGACATCGAGCCGGAAGCCACTGCGCACATCCCGCAGATCATTGAAATGATCGAACAGCTGATCGAGGCCGGGCATGCCTACGCCGCCGAAGGCCATGTGCTGTTCGCCGTGGGCACCTATGCCGATTACGGCAAACTCTCACGGCGCGATCCCGACGAGATGCTCGCCGGCGCGCGCGTGGACGTGGCCCCGTACAAGCGCGACCCGGGCGACTTCGTCCTGTGGAAGCCGTCCTCCGAGGACCTGCCCGGCTGGGCATCCCCCTGGGGCCGCGGCCGTCCGGGCTGGCACATCGAGTGCTCGGCGATGGCCGCCGCGCACCTGGGCCCGACCATCGACATCCACGCCGGCGGCGTCGACCTGCAGTTCCCGCACCACGAGAACGAGATCGCGCAGAGCGAGTGCGCGCACGGCGGGCAGACCTTCGCCCGCTTCTGGCTGCACAACGGCATGCTCAACTTCGGCGGCGCCAAGATGAGCAAGTCGATCGGCAACATCGAACGCGTGCACGATCTGGTCCGCGCGCATGCGCCCGAGGCGCTGCGGTATGCGCTGCTGTCGGCCCACTACCGGCAGCCGCTGGACTGGTCCGATGCGTTGATCGAGCAGTCCGCACGCACGCTGGATGGCCTGTACGGCGCACTTCGCGAGGTCGAGGCGGTAGCGGCCACGGCACGCATTCCCGAGGCGATCGAAGCGGTGCTCGACGAGGATCTCAACACGCCGCGCGCCTTGGCGTTGCTGTCGGAACTGGCCAGGAAGCTGCGCCACGCCTCGGCCTCGGCCGGCGGCCCGGACCATCCGCGCGAGGGCGCCACGCTGGCCGAACTGGTCGACCTGAAGAGCCAGTTGCTCGGCGCCGGCAAGGCGCTGGGGCTGCTGCAGCAGGCCCCGTCCGCGTGGTTCGGCAGCCAGGCCACCGACAGCGACGAGGGCGCGCGCATCCAGGCGCTGATCGATGAGCGCACGGCCGCCAAGCAGGCGCGCGATTTCGCCCGCGCCGATGCGATCCGCGATGCGCTGGCGGCCGAAGGTATCGCCCTGGAAGACACCGCGCAGGGCGTGCGCTGGGTGCGCAAGCGCTGAGGGCCCGCCCAGCCACTGACCTGCCCGGCCCCGGCGTCGGGCGCCCTGACACAGTCCCGGCCACGGATGGCCGGGTGCTTCCCCCGAACCATCACGGCCCGACCACGGAAGGCGCATACCGGCCCGGAGTCCCCCATGACCACCGTTTCCCCGTTCCCGCTCGAACCCACCGCCGCCGACGCGCAGGCGGCCATCGCCGATGAGTTCGCCTTTTTTGGCGACTGGTCCGAACGCTACCAGTACCTGATCGACCTGGGGCGCAAGCTGCCGGCCTTCCCTGAGGAGTGGAAGACCGAGCAGCACCGTCTGCTCGGCTGCCAGTCGATGGTGTGGATCGTGCCGGAAGGCAATGCGCAGTCGCTGCGCTTCCACGCCATCAGCGATTCGGCGATCGTGTCCGGGCTGATCTACCTGGCGCTGCGGGTGTACTCGGGCCGGTCGGCCGAGGAAATCCTGGCCACCGAGCCGACCTACATCCAGGACATCGGCCTGTCGCGCCATCTGTCGCCGACGCGCAGCAACGGCGTGGCGGCCATGCTGGCCTTCATCCGCGATACCGCACAGTCGCAGTCCGCGCAGTCGTGAGTGCCGACGCCCCGTCCGACACAGGCGACAGCGCGCTCAGCCTGTTGTCCCGCCCCGGCTTCTCGCTGCTGCTGGCCTATCGCATCTGCGCGATGCTGTCCTACCAGATCGTGGCGGTCACGGTCGGGTGGCACATCTATGAAGTAACCCGCAATCCGTTCTCGCTGGGATTGGTCGGACTGGCCGAGGTGCTGCCATTCTTCTGCGTGGCACCGTTCGCCGGCTATCTGGTCGATCACCTGCCGCGCCGCCGGCTGGGCATGGTGGCGGCCAGCGGGCTGGTGCTGACGGCGGTGGTGCTGACCGCGGTGGCGCAGGGCTGGCTGCCGTTCCACGGGGTGTGGCCGATCTATGCGGCGATCGCGATGACGGGGATGGTGCGCGCGTTCCTGTCGCCGATCTACAACGCGCTGTTCGCGCGGGTGCTCGAGCGCCAGCAGTACGCGCGCGGCGCGGGTCTGGGGGCGGTGGTGTTCCAGGCCGGCATGGTGGCCGGGCCGGCGCTGGGCGGGCTGCTGGTCGCCTGGGGCGGCAAGGGCGTGGCCTACGGCGTGGCGGTAGGCGTGGCGGCGGTCGCGGTGGGCTGTCTGGCCGTGCTGCGCGTGTCCGAGCCGGTGCACAGCGGTCCGGCCGCACCGATCTTCAAGAGCATCGCCGAGGGCGGCCGCTTCGTGCTGGGCAACCGGATCATGGTCGGGGCGATGGCGCTGGACATGTTCTCGGTGCTGCTCGGGGGCGTGGTGGCGATGCTGCCGGCGTTCCTGCACGAGATCCTGCACCACGGTCCGGAGGGCCTGGGCATCCTGCGCGCGGCGCCGGCACTGGGCTCGGTGTGCGTGGGGCTGTGGCTGGCCCGCCGGCCGCTGCAGCGCAACGCCGGCCGCGTGCTGCTGTTCGCGGTGGCCGGGTTCGGGCTGTGCGTGATCGGGTTCGGGCTGTCGCACAGCTTCTGGCTGTCGGCGGTGATCCTGCTGTTCTACGGTGCCTTCGACGGCGTGTCGGTGGTGATCCGTTCGACCATCCTGCAGTTGGCCACGCCGGAAGAAATGCGTGGACGGGTATCGTCGATCAACGGCATCTTCATCAGTTCGTCCAACGAGCTGGGCGCGTTCTATGCGGGCACGATGGCCAAGCTGCTCGGTCTGGTGCCGGCGGTGGTGCTGGGTGGTTTCGCGGTGCTGAGCGTGGCCGGCATTACTGCCTGGAAGAACCCCACCCTGCGCCGCCTGAACCTGCGCGACCTGCACTGACCGGGAGCGGCCTGCCAGGACGGTCGGCCGCCGGCGGTGGCAGGTACCGACCGTTGGTCGGCTGCCTGTGCAGCAGAGCGCCGAAGTTCCGCGGATCAAAAAAAACCCGGCCGAGGCCGGGTTTTTGATTGCGTCGCGACCGATCGGCGATCAGTCGCCCTGCTGCTTCTGCAGGTGCTCCCAACGCTCCTGGGCGTCGATGGTGCGCTCTGCGGTCAGACGCGCTTCCAGACGATCCAGGCCGATCTCTTCGCCGGTGTCCACGCAGTAGCCGTAGTCACCGTCTTCCAGGCGCTTCAGGGTGCTGTTGATCTTGCCGATCAGCTTGCGGTAACGATCACGGGTACGCAGTTCCAGCGAGTTCTCGGTCTCGCGGGTGGCGCGCTCGGCCTCATCGCCGATATCACGCACTTCTTCCTGCAGATTCGCGATGGTCTGCTTGGATTCCTCGACCAGATCATTGCGCCAGTGCTGCAGGCGCTGGCGGAAATACTCCAGCTGCAGCGGATTCATGTATTCCTCTTCCGCGCTCGGCTTGTAACCGTCGGGCAGGATCGGACGACCGGTGGCTTCGTCAGTCTTGTATTCCACCACCTTCACCTTGGTGCGCGGGGCCGGGGCGGCCGAACGCGCTGCCACGGCAACGGCGACCTTGCCGACCGGACGGGACACGGGCTTGGGGGCGGACTCGGACTTGGCGGGGGTTTTTGCAGGCGATTTCGAAACGGGCACGGGATTCTTGTTTTGCGGGGCTTTCGAGGCGGGGGACGCTGCTACCGGCGCCGGCGCAGGCGCCGGAGGGGTGGCAGGCGTGACCGCGGACTTGGCCGGGACAGACTTGGCCGGCGCCGGCGATGCCGGCTTCGGTGCGGACTTGACTACAGGTGCTGCGGCCGGCTTGGCGGCCGGCTTGGTTGCCACGGGCTTGCTGGCGGTCTTGCTTGCCTTCACCGGCTTGGCCGGCGGCTGTTTGGCCGCGACCTTCTTCACCGGTGCAGGCTTGGCGGCCGGCTTGACAGCCACCGGCTTCACCGTCTTCTTTGCCACGGTCTTGCTGGCGGCGGCCTTCTTCACCGGCGCCTTGGCGACCGGCTTGGCCACAGCCGTCTTCCCGGCCGTGGCCTTCTTGGGCGCCGCCTTGGCGGGCGCGACCTTCTTCGCGGCTGCCTTCTTGACCACGGGCGCCTTGGTGGCGGTCTTCTTGGCCGCCTTGGCCGCCTTGGCCGGGGTCTTGCCGGTGGATTTCGTTGCGGGTGCCGTCCTGGCCGCCGGTTGTTTGGATGCAGGCTTGCCGGCCGGCTTGGCGGCCGGCTTCTTGGCAACGGACTTGGCCGCCAACTTCGTTACAACAGGCTTGGCGGTTTTCTTGGCGGCCTTGACGGCCTTCTTTGCAGTTTTTTTAGCAGCCACGAAACGCTCTTCCTTGGATTCCCCGGGGCCCGGGAAAGCGGGCCTTTATAGCCTACCCGACCAGCAGCAGCAACCACACCGCCTACTCCGTTCAGCCCCGGAGTCGCAAGGGGTGAAGCCGGCCTGCCCGCTGGGCGGACCGGCTCGCGCAGTTCGGCACCTGACCCGGTGATGCCACCGGGGCGGCCCGCCACGCGCGTGGGCGTGAGCGGGTCCAACGCCCCATCCTGCGACAAATGCGGCCTTCATGCCAACTGCTCTAAGATGGCGGGGTGATCTCGCGCCTGCTCATTGCCCTGCTGCGCTTCTACAAGCGCTTCATCAGCCCGCTGCTGGGGCCGCGCTGCCGCTTCGTGCCCAGTTGTTCTGAATACGCCATGCAAGCCATCTCCCTGCATGGCCCCGCGCGCGGCAGCTGGCTCGCCGCCCGCCGGCTCGGTCGCTGCCATCCCTTCCATCCCGGTGGCGTGGACGAGGTGCCGCCGCGCGCCCCGCACGCCGCTTGCCGCTGCACAGGAAAACACTGAAATGTCCTCCACGCTCATCGTCAACGCCCGCCTGGTCAACGAAGGTCGCATCACCGACGGCGACCTGCGCATCGAAAACGGCCGCATCGCGCAGATCGGCACCGGCCTGGAGGCGCGCCCGGGCGAGACCGTGGTCGACGCCGCCGGGCGCTGGCTGCTGCCGGGCATGATCGATGACCAGGTGCACTTCCGCGAACCGGGCCTGACCCACAAGGGTGATATCGCCACGGAATCGGCGGCGGCCGTGGCCGGTGGCCTGACCAGCTTCATGGACATGCCCAACACCAATCCGCCGACGCTCAATGCAGCGGTCCTGCAGGCCAAATACGACGCTGCCGCCGGCCGCGCACGCGCCAACTACGGCTTCTACATGGGCGCCAGCAACGACAACCTGGCCGACATCAAGGTGGTGGACCCGAAGCAATCGCCGGGCATCAAGGTGTTCATGGGCGCCTCCACCGGGAACATGCTGGTGGACAACCCGGAGACGCTGGACGCGATCTTCAAGTACGCCCCCACGCCGATCATCACGCACTGCGAAGACACCCCGATGATCGACGCCAAGGCGAAGGAATACGCCGAGAAATACGGCGACGCGCTGAGCGCGGAACAGCACCCGGATATCCGCTCGCGCGAGGCCTGCCTGAAGTCGTCGGAGCTGGCGGTGGCGCTGGCGAAGAAGCACGGCACCCGCCTGCACGTGCTGCACATCTCCACCGCCGATGAGCTGAAGCTGTTCGAGAAGGGTCCACTGATCCGCGCCGACGGCAGCCGCAAGCAGATCACGGCCGAAACCTGCATCCACTTCCTGCGCTTCGACCGCAGCGATTACGCGCGGCTGGGCAATCTGATCAAGTGCAACCCGGCAATCAAGGACGCCAGCGACCGCGAGGCCCTGACCCGCGCGGTGGCCGAGGACGTCATTGACGTACTGGCTACCGACCATGCCCCGCACACCTGGGAAGAGAAGCAGAAGCCGTATGCGCAGGCGCCGTCCGGCCTGCCGCTGGTGCAGTACGCGCTGGTGGCCGCGCTGGAGCTGGTGCACGAAGGCAAGCTGGAGATCACCCAGGTGGTGCAGAAGTTCGCGCACGCCCCGGCGCAGCTGTTCGACGTGAGCCAGCGCGGCTATCTGCGCGAGGGCTATTTCGCCGATCTGGTGCTGGTCGAAGACGTGCCGTTCACGGTGAAGCGCGAGGACGTGCTGTCCAAGTGCGGCTGGTCGCCGTTCGAGGGCATGACCTTCCGCTCGCGCATCGCCTCGACCTGGGTCAACGGCCAGCTTGCGTGGGACGGCGAGCGGCTGGTCGGGTCGCCGAACGGCCAGCGCATGAGCTTCGACCGCTGATGCGGGCGCGTCTGCTGGGCTGGAGCCTGCTCCTGGCGGGCGGGGCGACGCTGGGCGCCCTGCTGTTGCCCGTGGGCGCCCAGGCGCAGGCCGACACCCGCGTGGTGTTCCCGGCCAGCGCCTCGCAGGGTGCGATGGTGATCGGAAAGGTGCCCGCCGGCAGCTCGGTGCAGTACGGCGGCCGCACGCTGCGGGTAAGCGGCTACGGCAGTGTCGTGTTTGGCATCGGCCGCGACGAGAAGGGCCCGCTGCAGGTGCAGGTGCGACGCCCGGACGGCGCCACCGAGACGGCCAGCATCGCGGTGACGCCGCGCGACTGGCCGGTGGAGCGGGTCAACGGCGTCCCTCCCAAGACGGTCAACCCGCCGCCGGCGATTGCCGAGCGGATCAAACGCGAGCAGGCCCAGGTCACTGCTGCCCGCGCCCGCGACGACGACCGGACCGATTTCGCGCAGGCGTTCATCTGGCCGGTGCAGGGACGCATCAGCGGTCGCTTCGGCAACGCACGCGTCTACAACGGGCAACCCGGCGCCGGGCATTCGGGCATGGATATCGCGGTGCCGACCGGCACGCCGGTGAAAGCACCGGCCGCTGGCGTGGTCACGTTCGCCGGGCCGGACCTGTACCTCACCGGTGGCACCCTGCTGCTTGATCACGGCTATGGGGTGAGCTCGAACTTTCTGCACCTGTCGCGCATCGACGTGAAGGTCGGCGACCGGGTCGAACAGGGCCAGGTGATCGCCGCAGCCGGCGCCACCGGTCGTGCGACCGGGCCGCACCTGCACTGGGGCATGAACTGGTTCGATACCCGCATCGATCCGCTGCTGGTGCTGGAGCGGCGCTGACGAAGGCGTACCGACCCACGGTCGGTACCCACCCTGCCCCAGCGATCAGCCGCGGGCTGCCCACCAGGTGCGCAGCAGCGTACGCAGCGGCGTTGCCTTGAGTTCGCGCCCCTGCACCCAGGCCTGCTGGCGCGTGCGTGCCAGCGAGGCATACAGGCGGCGCGGGCGCGGCCCGGCCACGCGCGCGGGCCAGTCGCGCAGCAGTTGCTGCCCCCAGCGCTGCGTCACGTCCTGCTCGCCCTGCGCCAGCAATGCGCGTGGCACGGCGGCGACGCCGGCCTCGTGCAGTCGCTGCGCCAGGGTCTGCAGCACCACCGGCGTGGTGGTGTCACCGCGGACAGCCGCCTCGAAGATCACCGCCTCCACTGCGGCCACCGCAGCGGCGTAGGCGCGCAGCGCGGCGAGCGCCTGCGCCGGGTCCACCGGCACGGCACGCGCGTCGATGAGGTCCGGCAGGGTCTGGGCCAGTTCCGCCCACGGCGCGCGCAACGGTTCCAGTACACGGCCCAGCGGATGCCTGGAGCGCTGGGCGGCCCAGCTGCGCAGCTCTTCGCCCCACCACGCCAGCTTGGCGTCGGCCGGGGTCGGGTCGCCGCCGATATTGAGGATGTCGTCGAACTCCTGCAGCAGCGCGAACCACGCCACCACGCGGAGGCGCTGTGCCTCCGGCACGAAAGGTTCGGCTACCGACCATTCCGGCCAGCGGGTTCGCCACTTGTCCAGGAAGCTGTCCAGGGCGCTGGAAGTTGTCACGGGAAGTCCTTCAAATGCTGTGCGGACCCACGGTCCGCACTTGCCTGGGGGAATGTGCCGACCCACGGTTGGCACCTGCCGGAGCGGGTCATCGGCCAGTCGTCCGGTCTACCCGCGCGCGGGCGGCCAGGCGTCGGGGCGCTGCAGCTGCGCGGGGTGTTCGGCCATGCGTTCGGCGCCCCACGCGTGCGGGTCGTCGGCGTCCAGGCGGTAGCCCCACAGCGCGGCCACCGAGGCCATGCCGGCGGCGTTGGCAGCAAGGATATCGCGCTCGTCGTCGCCGACGTAGATGCAGGCGGCCGGGGCCATCGCCATACGTTCGGCCGCCGCCAGCAGCGGCAACGGATGCGGTTTGCGCTGGGCCAGCGTGTCGCCGCCGATCAGCACGGCACAGCGCTGTTCCCACCCCAGCTGCGGCACGATCAGCCGCGCCAGGTATTCCGGCTTGTTGGTGACGATGCCCCAGCGGCAGCCGGCCGCCTCCAGCGCGTCGAGCATGCCGGCCACGCCGTCGAACAGCACGGCATGGCGGCCGATCAGGCCTTCATAGCGCTCCAGGAATTCGGGCACGAGCGCTTCACGCTCGGCCTGCCCCAGCTCCGGGAACGCGACCGATACCATCGCCCGGGAGCCCTTGGACACCACCGGGCGGAGGACGTCCAGGCTGATCGGAGCACGGCCGCGCGCGCCGAGCATCGCATTGGCGGTGGCCAGCATGTCCGGGGCGCTGTCCAGCAGTGTGCCGTCCAGATCGAACAGCACCGCCTGCGGGAACATGCCCGCGTGACCTGCGGACTCAGACACCGGCAGCATCGTCCGGCTTCACGGCATAGGCCAGGTAGTTGATGTCGGTGCGGCTGCTCAGACGCGCGCGGTTGCGCCACGGCTCATAGGCCATGCCGCTGACATCGCGCAGGGTGAAGTCGGCCTCGCGCAGCCACTTGCCGAGTTCGGCCGGCTTGATGAAGTCCTGGTAATGGTGCGTGCCCTTGGGCAGCAGCCGCGCTACGTACTCGGCACCGACGATGGCCACCGCAAACGCGGCCGGGGTGCGGTTGACGGTGGACAGGAACAGCTGGCCGCCGGGCTTGAGCAGGCGGTGGCAGGCGGCGATGATCGCGCCCGGGTCGGGGACGTGCTCCAGCATTTCCATGCAGGTGACCACATCGAAGCTGCCCGGCTGTTCGGCGGCCAGGTCCTCGGCGGCCTGCAGGCGGTAGTCCACCGTGACGCCAGACTCCAGGCTGTGCAGCCGCGCGACCTTGACCAGTTCCGGGGCCAGGTCGATCGCGGTGACCTCGGCGCCTTCCTTGGCCAGTGCTTCGCTGAGCAGGCCACCGCCGCAGCCGATGTCCAGCACCCGTGCGCCACGCAGCGGGACGCGGCTGGCCACGTACTGCAGGCGCACCGGGTTCAGGGCGTGCAGCGGCTTCTGCGGGCCGTCCGCATCCCACCAGCGGTTGGCGAGTGCGGCGAACTTGTCCAGTTCGGCCTGATCGAAATTGGTGGAAGCGTGGGGGGCGTTCATGGGGATCCTTGGTGCATCAAGCACGGATGTGGCGGATGCGCTCGCGCCACTGGCGCGCGTTGGCGACGATCGCCGCCGTGTCCATGCCAACCAGTTCGCGCTGGACCAGCTTGGGCTGGCCGGCAATCCAGACATCACTGACCTGGTGGCGGCCGGCGGCGTAGACAAGCTGCGAGAGCACATGGTGGAGCGGCTGGGTTTCCAGCGCGGACAGGTCCACGCAGACCAGGTCGGCCTGCTTGCCCACCTCGATCGACCCGATGCGGTCGCCAAAGCCCAGCGCGCGTGCACCGCCCAGGGTGGCCGCGCGCAGCGTGGTGGCCGCGTCCAGCGCGGTGGCATCGTTGGCCACGGCCTTGGCGAGGATCGCTGCGGTGCGGTTCTCGCTGAACATGTCCAGATCGTTGTTGCTGGCGCAACCGTCGGTGCCGATCGCCAGGTTCACGCCGGCGCGCTGCAGGGCGCAGGCCGGACAGAACCCGGAGGCCAGCTTGAGGTTGGATTCGGGGCAATGCACCACGCTGACGCCACGCTCGGCGCACAGGTGGATCTCGGCCTCGGTGAGCTGGGTCATGTGCACCGCGATCAGGCGGTCGTTGACCAGGCCCAGGCGGTCCAGGCGCGCCAGCGGGCGCTGGCCGTGCAGCTTGATCGAATCGCTGATTTCCTGCGCGGTTTCATGCGTGTGCAGGTGGACCTGCATGTCCAGCTGGTCGGACAGCATGCGCACGCGCTCGAAATTGGCGTCGTTGACGGTGTACGGCGCGTGCGGCGCGAACGAGGTGCCGATCAGCGGATCGTTGCGCCACTGGTCGTGCAGCTCGCCGGCCTTGGCGAAGTACTCGTCGTCGGTCTTTGCCCAGGCAGTAGGGAAATCGATGATCACCGCGCCAACCAGGGCGCGGAAGCCATGCTGCTTGTAGACGGCCGCCTGGACGTCGGAGAAGAAGTAGTTTTCGTTGGCGCAGGTGGTGCCGCCACGCAGCATCTCGGCGATCGCCAGCGTGGTGCCGTCGGCCACGAACTCCGGCCCGATCACCGCCGCTTCCACCGGCCAGATGTGCTGCTGCAGCCACACCATCAGCGGCAGGTCGTCGGCGACGCCGCGCAGCAGGGTCATCGGGTTGTGGGTGTGCGCGTTGACCAGGCCCGGCATCAGCGCCGCGTCCGGGCGTGACACGGTCTGCATCGGCGCGAAGCGCGCACGCGCCTCGGCACGCGGCAGGATCGCGATGATCTCGCTGCCACGGATGGCCACGGCATGGTCTTCCAGCACCACCGCATGCGGCTCGATCGGGACCACGTAACCGGCTTCGATCAGCAGGTCACAGGCTTCGGGAATGCGTGCGGTGTCGGTCATGCGGGCTCGCTGAGGCAGGGGGGATGCAGCGGAGGGGCGGCGGTGTGCCGGCGACACGCCGGGGACATGCCGTCTGTAGAGCCGGCCGTTGGTCGGCTGCCGTTCGCGACGCGCGTTCAGACCCCGCCACCAGCAGCCGACCAACGGTCGGCTCTACCCGTATCCGATCGTTGGTCGTGGGCAACAGCCGACCAGCGGTCGGCTCTGCCGTCATCCGACCGTGGGTCGGATTACTTGCCGGCGCGTGCGGAGTATTCACCCGAGCGGGTGTCGACCTTGATGATTTCATCCTGGTTGACGAACAGCGGCACGCGGACCACGGCGCCGGTTTCCAGGGTGGCCGGCTTGCCGCCACCGCCCGAGGTGTCGCCACGGACGCCCGGATCGGTTTCAGTGATCTTCAGTTCGACGAAGTTCGGCGGCTGGACGAAGATCGGCTCGCCATTCCACAGGGTGACGATGCAGGATTCCTCACCCTTGAGCCACTTGTCCGCGCCGCCCATGCCGGCCTTGGTGGCCTGGACCTGCTCGAACGACTCCGGGTCCATGAAGTGCCAGTACTCGCCGTCGGTGTACATGTAGTTCATGTTGGTGTCGACGACGTCGGCCTTTTCCACGTCATCGGTGGCCTTCATGGTCATTTCGACCACGCGGCCCGACTTGATGAAGCGGTACTTCATGCGGGTGAAGGCCTGGCCCTTGCCCGGCTTGACGTACTCGGTCTCGGTGATGACCGCCGGTTCATTGTTGACCAGGATCTTCATCCCGTTCTTGACATCGTTCATGCCAACAGTGGCCATGCTGAAACTCCTCAATGGGCAAACGCCGCGCAGGCGCGGCGAGCCGGATAGAATGGAAAACCCACCGGCACCGGTGGGGTGACTCGTTTTTCTGACCGACATGATAACCGCAGGCCCCCATTCCATGCAGCTTTCCGCCACGCCCCTGCCCACCCCCGTGCGCTGGCAACAGCTCTGGCGCGAGGCGGTCCGCGACCCGCGGCAGCTGCTGGCGCAGCTTGACCTCGACCCGGCCGGGCTGCCCCTTTCGGCCGAGGCGGCCAGCCAGTTCGCGCTGCGCGTGCCGCAGGGCTTCATCGCCCGGATGCGCCCGGGCGACCGCCACGACCCGCTGCTGCGGCAGGTGCTGCCGGTCACCGATGAAATGCAGGTGGTGCCGGGCTTCAGCCTGGATGCGGTGGGCGACGGGCTGGCCAGAAAGGCCACCGGGGTGATCCAGAAGTACCGTGGCCGCGCCCTGCTGGTGACCACCGGCAGCTGTGCGATCAACTGCCGCTACTGCTTCCGCCGCCACTTCGACTACGGCACCGAGAATGCCGCCAGAGAGGGCTGGCGCGAGGCGGTGGACGCCATCGCGCAGGACCCGGACATCGACGAGGTGATCCTGTCCGGCGGCGACCCGCTGTCACTGGCCACCCACAAGCTGGAAGAGCTGACCCAGGCCCTGGCGCGGATTCCGCACCTGCGCCGTCTGCGCATCCACAGCCGGCTGCCGGTGGTGCTGCCCGAACGGGTGGACGACGCCCTGGTGCAGTGGATCGCCGCCCTGCCCTGGCCGGTGGCATTTGTGATCCATGCCAACCATGCCAACGAGTTCGACGCCGCCGTGGACACGGCGATGGCCCGCCTGCGCGGCGCCGGCGCCACCCTGCTCAACCAGGCGGTGCTGCTGCGCGGGGTCAACGACTCCCTGCAGGCGCTGCAGGACCTGAGCGAACGCAGCTTCGCCGCCGGCGTGCTGCCGTACTACCTGTACCAGGTGGACCGGGTCGAAGGCGTGGCCCACTTCGAGGTACCGGACGACACCGCCAAGGCACTGCACGCCCAGCTCACCGCACGCCTGTCCGGCTACCTGGTCCCCAAACTGGTCCGCGAGATCGCCGGCGATTCCAGCAAACGCCCCGTCTAGGGGCGTGGGCGGGAATAAGGGGCATCGGCGGACAGGTGATGACTACTGGTCATCACGACGTCCACGTTACCGGCCCGCCTCGATCATCTGCACCACCTCGGTCGCGCTGACCGGGTGGCTCAGCCAGTAGCCCTGGCCCAGGTCGCAACCGCGCTGGCACAGCAGGTCGAACTGCACTTCCTGCTCGATGCCTTCGGCCACCACGGTGATGCCCAGCGCATGGGCCATCGCGATGATCGCCGTGGTCAGCGCCAGGTCGTCCGGATCGCGCTGCATGTCGGCAACGAAACTCTTGTCGATCTTGACCCCGTCCACCGGCACCTGGCGCAGGTGGCTGAGCCCGGAGAAGCCGGTGCCGAAGTCGTCCAGCCACACCTTCACGCCGGTGCGGTGGAGCTTGTCCAGCAGTGCGGCGGCCAGCATCTCGTCGCCGATCACCGCCGTTTCGGTCAGTTCCAGATGCAGGCGCGAGGCGGGCAGGCCGGTATCGCGCAGGCAGTCGGCGACCAGGGTGGGCAGCTCGCCACCGCGCAGCTGGCGCGGCGACACGTTGACCGACACGAACAGGCCGTCACTGTCGGCACCGTGTGGCCACTGCACCGCCTCCATGCAGGCCGCGCGCAGCACCTTGGGACCGATCACTTCGATCAGGCCGCTCTGCTCGGCCACTTCAATGAACACCGACGGCGGGATCGTGCCCAGCGTCGGGTGCTGCCAGCGCAGCAGGACTTCGACGCCCACCATGCGGCGGTCGCGGGTGCGGAAGATCGGCTGGTACACCAGCCGCAGCTCGCCGCGTTCCCAGGCGCCACGCAGCTCCTGCTCCATGTGCACGCGCCGCTCGACCGCGTGGTCCATGGCACGGCTGTAATAGCGATAGCAGTTCTTGCCGGCCATCTTGGCCTGGTACATCGCGATGTCGCCATTCTTCAGCAGCGTGGTCGCGTCGGCGGCATCGTCGGGGAACAGGGTCACACCGATGGAGGTACCCAGGAACAGCTCCCTGCCCTGCACCACCAGCGGCTTGCCCAGCTCGCGCACCAGGATCTCGGCCAGGTGGCGCGCGGTGGCCGCGACGTCGCCATCGCCGATCAGGATCACGAACTCATCGCCACCAAAGCGCGCCAGCAGGGCCTCGTCGCCACCGGCCTGCGTCACCGCCGCGCTGATGCGCTGGGCGAACTGCAGCAGGGCCTCGTCGCCGGCCTCATGGCCGAGGGTGTCATTGACGCGCTTGAAGTCGTCGATGTCGGCAAACAGCAGTCCGAGCCGATGACCGGAGGCGCGCGCGGCCATCAGGCGGTGATCCAGCGCTTCGCGGAACGCCAGGCGGTTGGTCAGGCCGGTCAAGGCATCGGTATAGGCCATGTGCCGGACCTCGCGGTCGTGGCGGGCGATGGCCTCGCTCATCCGCCCGAACGCACGCACCAGCTCGCCGACCTCGTCCCTGCGCGAGCTTTCGCGCAGCTGCACCTGGTAGTCGCCCGCTTCGATCTGGCGCGCGGCGGCGGCCAGCCCGCGGATCGGGGTGACCAGGGTGCGCTGCACGTAGATGATCACCACCACGCCGATCCCCACCAGCAGACCCAGCATCAGCAGCAGCCAGCCGAGGTGCCGCTTGCCCACCTGCTGCAGGCGGTCGCCGAGGGTCTGGTTGGCGCGTTGCTCCATCGCCTGCACGTCGTCCAGCGCCATGCCCACGCGGACACCGCCGATGCGCTGGTTGCCGATCATGATCGGCATCGCGTTGTCCAGCACCTTGGGCGACTCCTGCACCACCAGCTGGCGGGCGCCCTTGGCCCCTTCGGCCAGCGGGTCGGTCATGGCACGGCCGAAGCCCAGCACCTCCACCGATCCGTCATGGATCAGGCGGCCATCGGCGTCGAACACCAGCACATAACGCACCACCTGCTGCCGCGAGGTGTTGCGCACCAGCGCGCCGACCTGCTCCAGGTCGTTGTAGTAAAGCGGATTGGCCAGCGCATCGGAGAGCTCGCGCGCCAGAGCCTCGCCACGACTGCGTACGCTGCGGTCGAACAGACCGTGGATCACGCTGCCGCTGAGGTGCTTGACCTCATCCTGCATGGTGGCCTGGCGCCCCAGCACGACCGCCACGATCGCCACCACCACCAGCATGGCACCGCTCATCGCCAGCACGAAACGTGCCTGCATTCCGGAACCCAACGGCCTCATTCCACTTCCATCCGCACGCGTGCCCAACCCTGTTTCAATTCATCCAGCCGGTGCTGCATCTGCGCATCCACCCGATGGAACCCGGACGTACCAAAGAACTTTTCCAGCGCATCCTGCGCGTGTGGATCCGATGCTGCATCCAGCAGCACCTGCTGCAGGCGGTCACGCACCTGCGGGTCCAGACCGGCGCGCACCATTTCCACGCCGCGCGGATACGGCTCGGTACGGTGGATGACCCGGAAATCGCGCCGGAAGACCGGTGGAACGCGCT
Source organism: Stenotrophomonas sp. NPDC077421 (assembly GCF_049545505.1). Lineage (NCBI taxonomy): Bacteria > Pseudomonadati > Pseudomonadota > Gammaproteobacteria > Lysobacterales > Lysobacteraceae > Stenotrophomonas > Stenotrophomonas sp. NPDC077421. The sequence continues at coordinate 18,503 of NZ_JBMWDP010000049.1, forward strand.
TGTCGTCCCCCCAGTCCACGCTGCTGACCGCCCCGGCATCAACCAGCCCCTTGTGCACCAGGGTGGCGATGTTCAGCTCGGACCGCGCGAACACGTAACCCACCGTATCGGGCGCGGCCGTGTCGTTTGCCGAGTGCAGTATCTCCGGGGTCATGCCGTGTTCGAGCAGGGTCATCACCGGGACCAGGTACGCACTGGTGGACGCCACGTTCTGCAGGGCCACGGTGCGCCCGGTCAGGTCTTCCAGGGTGCGGACCGGGCTGTCCCGGCGCACGAAGAACACGGTGTGGTACTCGCGCACCCCGCTGCGCTCGGTCAGCAGCAACGGCTGTGCGCCGCTGCGCATGCCCAGCGCGACGGCGGTGCCGGAGGTCTCTGTCACCCAGTCCACGCGGCCGCGGCGCAGGTAGCTGCCCATGCGCTGCGAGTCGCTGGCCATCAGAATGCGGCCTTCGGTGATGCCCACATCCCGCATGCGCGGCACGACGTAGTCCAGCAGGGGCTGCAGCTGCGCATAGTGTGACTTGGGATCATCGCTTATCCGTCCCAGCACCAGTACGTTGGACGGCCCCGCCGATGCCGGACCGACCGCCAGAGCGATGGCCAGACACAGCAGTCCCCCCTGCAGCAGCCATCGCAGTACTGACACGCGTCATTGCTCCCCCGAGATATCGAAACAGCGTACCCGAAAAAGTGAGAACTGCGTCAGATCATTGAGGCTTGCCTGCGGCCAGGCGTGCCATCCGCTGCGCATCGGACAGGATGCCGCGCAGCAGGCGCACTTCCTGTTCGCTCAGTTCGGTGCGCAGGAACAGCCGGCGCAGTTTGCGCATCGCCGATTCGGGCGCGCGGCCCTTGTGGAAGTCGATGTCGTCCAGGGTGTCGCCGAGCTGGCCGAACAGGCCCTCGACCTGGGCATGGCTGGCCGGCTCCTCGCGGAAGCCCGACTCGGCCGGCGCGGCGGCGCTGACGCCCCCCAGGCTGGCCATCCTCAGCTCATAGGCCAGCACCTGCACGGCGGCCGCCAGGTTCAGGGAACTGAAGTCGGGGTTGGAGGGAATATGCACGGCCAGGTGGCAGAGCTGCAGCTCTTCGTTGGTCAGGCCGGTACGCTCGCGGCCGAATACAAAGGCCACTTCGGCCGGCTCGGCGGCCTTGGCCAAGGCGCGCTGCGCGGCAACGCCCGGCAGCAGCTCCTCCAACTGGACCCGGCGCGCACGTGCGGTGCAGCCGAGCACCAGCCGGCAATCGGCCACGGCGTCGGCCAGGGTGGCGACCACCGGGGCGTCGCCGAGGACGTCCTCGGCGCCGGCCGAGCGCCGAAAGGCCTCTTCGTTGAGGGGCTTTTCAGGGGCCACCAGCACCAGGCGGCCCAGGCCCATAGTCTTCATGGCGCGCGCGGCGGCCCCCATGTTGCCGGGGTGCTGGGTGCCGACGAGGACGAATCGGATGCGGGACGGAGCGGTTTCAATGGACATGAACAGGCCAGACGCGAGCAGGACAGCCACAAATGGTAAACTGTGCGACCGGCCTCTGCGCCGGGACCGCTCTTTTCCCCCGCCAAACCCCATCTCTGCCTTTACGGGAGCTTTTCGCCATGCAGAAACCCGCCGTCACCGTCATGGTCAAGGCCGCCCGCCTCGCCGGCAACGTCCTGTTGCGCAACATCAACAAGCTCGAGGCGTTGAACGTCGTGCAGAAGGGGCGCATGGACTATGCCAGTGAAGTCGATGCGGACGCGGAAAAGGTCATCGTCAAGGAACTCAAGCGCGCCTATCCCGAGTACGGGATCATGGGCGAGGAAGGTGGCGTGCAGGGCGTCAACCGTTACATGTGGGTCATCGACCCGCTGGACGGCACCAGCAACTACCTGCGCGGCTTCCCGCACTACTGTGTGTCCATCGCCCTGGTCGAGAACGGCGAGCCGATCGACGCGGTGATCTTCGACCCGCTCCGCAATGAACTGTTCACTGCCAGCCGCGGCGCCGGCGCGGTCTTCAACGACCGCCGCATCCGCGTGGCCGACCGCAAGGACCTGGCCGGCGCGATGATCCACACCGGTTTCGCCCCGCGCGAGCGCGCGCGCAGCAGCGCCCAGCTGAAAGCGGTGGATGCGCTGCTGGTGCACGCCGAGGACATCCGCCGCACCGGTTCGGCGGCGCTGGACCTGGCCTACGTGGCCTGTGGCCGTGCCGATGCGTACTTCGAAGCCGGTGTGAAGGCCTGGGACATCGCCGCCGGCGTTCTGCTGGTCCGCGAGGCCGGCGGCCGGGTCTGCGACTTCAAGGGTGCCACCCCGGCCCGCATGGACAGCCGTGGTCCGGAGACCCAGCAGATCGTGGCCGGCAACGTGAAGAACACCGAGATCCTGCAGAAGGTGCTGGTGAACACGGGCTACGCTGCCGAGTTCGACGCGAAGTTCTGATCGACTGCACCGGCACCCGCCCGGAAACGGCGCCCTCTGGGCGCCGTTTTTGTTTGGGCGTACCTGAAAGACGCGACCCGCCCAGCATCCTCGATCCTCGGCTGGGCAGGACGGCGTGGTCAGTGGGTCGGTGGCGGAACACGGGTGGGCCCCGTAGGGACCCGTCGGTCGTCTCCCGCTGCGACGCAAACGAAACGCCCGGCCAGGGCCGGGCGTTTCGGGGGGCAGTGCCGTCCGGGATCAGGCGACGGTGCTGTTGGCGGCCTTCAGGGCAGCGATGCGCTCGTCCAGCGGCGGGTGGCTCATGAACAGCTTGCGGGCCGTGGAGCCGGCGATGCCAAAGGCCGCGATCTGGGTCGGCAGGGTGCTCTGGCCGTGGTTGAGCTTGAGGCGTTCCAGCGCGGCGATCATCTTCTGACGGCCGGCCAGGTTGGCACCGCCGGCGTCGGCGCGGAATTCGCGGTGGCGCGAGAACCACATCGAGATCATCGTGGCGAACAGGCCGAACACCATCTCCAGCACGAACACGATGATGTAGTAGGCGAAGCCACGGCCGCCGCCTTCGCGGTTGCCCGACAGCGCGCTGTCGATGACACCACCGACCACGCGGGCCAGCACGATCACGAAGGTGTTCAGCACGCCCTGCAGCAGCGCCATCGTGATCATGTCGCCGTTGGCCACGTGCGCGATTTCGTGGCCCAGCACGGCCTCGGCCTCGTCTTCGCTCATGTTGTGCAGCAGGCCGGTGGACACCGCCACCAGGGCCTTGTTGCGGTTGGCGCCAGTGGCGAACGCGTTGATCTCCGGGCCGTCGTAGACCGCCACTTCCGGCATGCCGATGCCGGCGGCACGGGCTTGGCGTTCCACCGTGGCCAGCAGCCAGCGCTCGGTCGGGTTGCGCGGCTCGGTGATCACCACCGCGCCGGTGGAGCGCTTGGCCATCCACTTGGACAGCAGCAGCGAAATGAACGAACCGCCGAAGCCGAAGATGGCCGCCATCACCAGCAGGCCGCTCATCTGGTTGGGGTTGACCCCCAGCACCGACATCACGATACCGGCCAGGATCAGCACCGCGAGGTTGGTCAGAAGAAAGAGGGCAATGCGACTGAACATGGGAAAGGGACGCTTTGAAGAGGGATTTGACTGCAAATCTGCGGTGCCTTCATGTTGAATTCAAGTCGGAAACTGACCGACGATTCATAGTTCATGTCCATGACTCCCTACGTCGGGCGTTTCGCCCCCTCCCCCACCGGCCCGCTGCACCCCGGCTCCGTGCTTGCCGCGCTGGGCAGCTGGCTGCTCGCGCGGCACGCCGGCGGGCAATGGCTGGTACGGGTGGAGGATGTCGACCCGCCGCGCACCGTGCCCGGAGCCGTTGCCGGGCAACTGGCCACGCTGGCCGCCTTCGGACTGCACAGCGATGGCCCGGTCCTGCACCAGAGTCAGCGGGACGCTGCCTACCAGGCCGCGCTCGCGCAGCTGCTGGACGCCGGCCTGGCCTTCGCCTGCCATTGCAGCCGCCGCGATCTGGCCGACCAGGGCGGCATCCACCATCACTGCGTCCCACGTCCTCCGCGCGCCCAGCCGGCCATCCGCCTGCGTGTCGCACCCGGCACGGTGGTGAGCTTCAACGACGGCCTGCGCGGCCCGATCCGCCAGGACGTGCATGCCGACGTCGGCGACGTGGTGCTGCGCCGCGCCGATGGCTACTGGGCCTACCAGCTGGCAGTGGTGGTCGATGACGGCGCGCAGGGCATCACCGATATCGTGCGCGGGGCCGACCTGCTCGATTCCACCCCGCGCCAGATCCTGCTGCAGCAGGCGCTCGGCCTGCCCACCCCGCGCTACCTGCACCTGCCGCTGCTGCTCGATGCCGATGGCCGCAAGCTGTCCAAATCCACGGCCGCCGCGCCGGTGGATGCCGTCAACCCGCTGCCGGCCCTGCGCCAGGCCTGGACCGCGCTGGGCCAGGACCCGGGAGCGCTGGCGACGGTCGATGAGGCCGGCGACGCCCTGCGCGCCGCCCGCGCAGCGTTCGACCCGCGCCGCCTGTCACCGGTCGACATTCCGCTCCGCCCCGCCGCGCCGTGACCGCCCCCTTTTTTTTGCGGTTGTTGCAGAATCCCCTTCCCCCCTATTGCTGGCCCTGCCGTTCGGAGTAGCTGCTCATGACATCTCGCGTCGCACTGGTCACCGGTGGCACCGGCGGCATCGGCACCGCCATCTGCCAGCGCCTGGCCGACCAGGGCCATCGGGTCGCCACCAACTACCGCGACCAGGCCAAGGCCGACGCCTGGCGGGAGATGATGCTGGCGCGCGGCTGCGACGTGGCGCTCTTCCGTGGCGACGTCTCCAACCCGGACACGGCCGAGGCGATGGTCCAGTCGGTCGAGGCCGCGCTGGGCCCGGTGGAGATCCTCATCAACAACGCCGGCATCACCCGCGACACCACCTTCCACCGCATGCGCGCCGAGCAGTGGCATGACGTCATCAACACCAACCTCAACTCGGTGTTCAACGTCACCCGCCCGGTGATCGAAGGCATGCGTCGCCGGGGCTGGGGCCGGGTCATCCAGATCAGTTCGATCAACGGTCTGAAGGGCCAGTACGGCCAGGCGAACTACGCCGCCGCGAAGGCCGGCATGCACGGGTTCACCATCTCGCTGGCGCGCGAGAATGCCGGCTTCGGCATCACCGTCAACACCATCTCGCCCGGCTATGTGGCCACCGACATGGTGATGGCGGTACCGGACGAAGTGCGCGCCAAGATCATCGCCGACATTCCGACCGGCCGCCTCGGCAAGCCCGAGGAAATCGCCTATGCGGTGGCCTTCCTGGTGGCCGAGGAAGCGGCCTGGATCACCGGTTCGAACCTGGACATCAACGGCGGCCACCATATGGGCTGGTAAGTGCGCCGCCGGGCACCGCCCGGCGCACGCGCCAATGCTGCACCCCTCGAAATTCCATGCTGCGCAACATGAATCGGCCCGGATACCCCGCCGCATGGGCCTTCCGGCGGTTGCATAGGCTGCTGCACTGCGCCATGCTGCGCGCCTACTGTGACGAGTGATTGCTTCATGGCTGCGACCCGCATTATCAAGAAGTATCCCAACCGCCGTCTCTACGACACTGAAATTTCGAGCTACATCACCATCGAAGACGTCCGCCAGCTGATCCTGGATGGCGAGGACTTCGAAGTCCGCGACGCCAAGAGCGGCGACGATCTGACCCGTTCGGTGCTGCTGCAGATCATCGCCGACCAGGAACAGGACGGCGAACCGATGCTGTCCACCCAGCTGCTGAGCCAGTTGATCCGCTTCTACGGCGATTCGCTGCAGGGCAC
>NZ_JBMWDP010000050.1:0-23627 GCF_049545505.1 Stenotrophomonas sp. NPDC077421
GGCAGTGGCGCGCATCCCGCGGCTTGCCGCCGGGATGTGGCGAGGCGCGGCACGCAGCGCTCCGGTGCGGGGACGGCTGCTCAGTGTTGCGCCTGTGTTCGCACGTTCGTATCGGTGCGTTCTGATCTTCGCGTCAGACATTGCCGCGGCGACTCCCGCCTCGACCGCCTCGACTCCCAGGTGCAGGGCGCGGCCCAGAGCGCCGAATCCGCCAACCAGGGCGCCCAGCGCGCCAACCAGCGGCTCGACCAGATCGAAGGCCGCGTGCAGCAGCTGGAATCGTCGCCGCGCCGCGTGCCGCGCGGGTGAGCACGCACTCCGCTTGACCGACCGGCGCGGGGATCCGTCGCCTGCGCGGCGCGGATCCCCGCGTTGGGTGGTGTTCCGCCCCCGAGGAGCTTCCCATCCGTACTTTCCCCCACTCTCTCCCCCACCCGGGCCGGCGCGCGGTTGCGCTGGCGCTGGCGCTGGCGCTGGCCAGCGTGGGCGCCACCGCCAGCGCGCGCGACGACGGCACCCCGCCGGCGACGTCACTGGACGAACTGCCCCGCGGCCAGGACGTCTCCGACACGGTGATCGAACTGGCCGGCTGGGTCGTCGCCTCCGGCGACAGCCAGGGCTATCCCTTCGCGATCATGGACAAGGCCGCCGCCCAGATCCTCGTGTTCGGCGGCGATGGCCGCCTGCGCGGCGCCGCGCCCGGCCTGTTCGGCTCCGCCGTTGGCGACCACACCGCCCCCGGCATCGCGGGCCTCGCCCTGCGCGAGATCCCCGGCCGCGACCGCACCACCCCGGCGGGCCGCTTCGTCGGCGGCTACGGTCCGTCCATCGATGCCGGCCGCGTGCTGTGGGTCGACTACGAGTCCGCGGTCTCGATCCACCCGACCGCGACCGGCGTGCCGGAGGAAAAGCGCCCCGAGCGCCTGGCCTCGCCAACGCCGGATGACAACCGGGTCACCCACGGCTGCATCAACGTGTCTCCGGCGTTCTACGAGCAGGTCGTCAGCCCCACCTTCGCGCGCGGCGGCGTGTTCTACGTGCTGCCGGACGAAGGCTCGCTGGAGGAGGCGTTTCCGGAGTTCGCGGGCGCCGGCACCCGGAAGACCGCCGGCGACTGAGCGCCGGTGCGTGGCCGCGCGGCGGATGACGCGGCGTCTCCGGTGCGTCGTCCGCAGCATGAAAAAGGCGACCCGGTCGCCCGGGTCGCCTTTTCGTTACCGCACCCGCCGAAGGGTCACTTCAGGCCGCGGTTGCGCAGCAGGGCATCGGCGCTCGGCATGCGGCCGCGGAAGGCCTTGCAGCTTTCGGCCGGATCGATATTGTCGGCCAGCACATCCAGCGCGCAGACGATCTCCGATACCCGCGCAGAAGCCGCCCCGGCCCCGTGCTCCGTGACCGGCCCGTCAGGCGCCGTCCCGCCCCGGGGCGTAGCGCCATACCGCCAGCGCGCCATACAGCAGTGTCAAAAAAGCGAGGTTGCACAACTCGGGAAGCGCCTCGGCGAAGCTTGCGCCCATCTGGTTGAACTTCAACCACGTCGTTCGCCCCGAGTACCAGCACCACGTCGGCCTGTCCGAACTCGCTGTTGATGTCGTCCATCTCGACCACCTGGTCGTAAGGCACCTCCGCCTCGGCCAGCAGGACGTTCATGTGCCCCGGCATGCGGCCGGCCACCGGGTGGATCGCGTAGCGCACCGTCACGCCGGCGTCGGCGAGCTTCTCGGTCAGCTCCTTCAGGGCGTGCTGGGCGCGCGCGACCGCCAGGCCGTAGCCGGGGACGATGATGACCGTCTCGGCGTTGGCCATGAGGAACGAGGCGTCCTCGGCCGAGCCCGACTTGACGTTGCGCTGCTGCTGTCCGCCCTCGCCCGCTCCGGCGCCAGTGCCACCGCCGAACCCGCCCAGGATGACGCTGAAGAACGAGCGGTTCATCGCCTTGCACATGATGTAGGACAGGATCGCGCCCGAGCTGCCGACCAGCGAGCCGGCGATGATCAGCATCGAGTTGTTCAACGAGAACCCGATCCCGGCGGCGGCCCAGCCGGAGTAGCTGTTGAGCATCGACACCACCACCGGCATGTCGGCGCCGCCGATGGGGATGATGATCAGGACCCCGAGCACGAACGCGATGGCCGCCATCGCGATGAACGGCTCCCATTGCTGGGTGAGCGCGAAGGTGATCCCGAGCCCGATCATCGCGACCGCCAGCGCAAGGTTCAGCAGGTGCTGGCCGGGGAAGACCACCGGCGCGCCCTGGAACAGGCGGAACCGGAACTTGCCCGCCAGCTTGCCGAAGGCGATCACCGAACCGGAGAAGGTGATCGCGCCGACCGCGGTGCCGATGAACAGCTCGAGCTTGTTGCCCAGCGGGATCGGCTCGCCCTCGCCGACGACGATGCCGAATGCCCATGGCTCCGCCACCGCGGCCACGGCGATGAACACCGCCGCCAGGCCGATCAGCGAGTGCATCGCGGCGACGAGCTCCGGCAGGCGGGTCATTTCCACCTTCCTTGCCAGCAGCGTGCCAATGGCGCCGCCGACCACCACGCCCAGCAGCACCAGCCACAACCCGAGCCCGCCCCCATCCGAACCAACCAGAGGATCCGCCGCGGCGTCCGCCTGCAGCTTCAGGATCAGCATCACGGTGGTCGCGACGGCGATCGCCATGCCGCCCATGCCGAACAGGTTGCCGCGCCGCGCGGTCGAGGGATGCGACAGGCCCTTCAGGGCCTGGATGAAGCACACCGATGCCGCCAGGTAGAGCAGCGTCACCAGGTTCATGCTGACGAAACCGAGGCTCATTGCCCGCCCTCCCCGCTGCCTTCGGCGTCGGACCGGGCGGGCCGCGCCCGCGGCTCCTTCTTGCGGAACATCCGGAGCATCCGCTGGGTGACCAGGAAGCCACCGAACACGTTGACGGCCGCGAGCATGACGGCCAGCGTGCCCATCGTCTGCCCGAGCGCGCCCTCGGTGAGCGCGGCGGCGAGCATCGCGCCGACGATCACGATCGCCGAGATCGCATTGGTGACCGCCATGAGCGGGGTGTGCAGGGCCGGCGTCACGGTCCACACCACGTGGTAGCCCACGTAGATCGCCAGCACGAAGATGATCAGGTTGATGACGGCGGGGCCGACTTCCATCGCGGTTCTCCGGTGGGTCCAGGGGTCAGGCGGGTTTGCGCACCACGTCGCCGGCGTGGCACAGCAGGGTGGCGGCGACGATCTCGTCGTCCTGGTCCAGCACGAAGCCGCCCTCGTCGTCGACCACCAGCTTGAGGAACTCGAGCACGTTGCGCGCGTACAGCGCGGACGCGTCGGCGGCGACCAGCGCGGGCAGGTTCGGCTCGCCGATGATGTGCACTCCGTGCCGGGTGACCGTCCGGCCGGCCTCCGACAGCGTGCAGTTGCCGCCCTGCGCGACCGCCATGTCGACGATCACCGAGCCGGGCTTCATCGCCTCCACGGTTTCGTCGTGGATCAGCACCGGCGCCTTGCGGCCCGGGATCAGCGCGGTGGTGATGATGATGTCGGCCTGCCGGGCGCGCTCGTGCACCAGCTCGCCTGGCGGCGCATCCAGCCGGCGGGCATCGGCCGTGCATAGCCGCCCACGCCTTCGGCGATCTCGCGCTCCTCGTCAGTGAGGAAGGGAACGTCGAGGAACTTCGCACCGAGCGAATTGACCTGCTCCTTCGCCGCGGGACGCACGTCCGAGGCCTCCACCACCGCGCCCAGCCGCCTGGCAGTCGCGATCGCCTGCAGCCCGGCTACCCCGGCACCCATGACCAGCACGCGCGCGGCCTTCACCGTGCCGGCGGCGGTCATCAGCATCGGCATGAAGCGCTGGTACGCATTGGCCGCGAGCATCACCGCCTTGTAGCCGGCGATGTTGGCCTGGGACGACAGCACGTCCAGCGCCTGGGCGCGGCTGATGCGCGGTGCCGCCTCCAGTGCGAAGGCGGTCAGGCCGGCGGACGCGATCGCCTTGGCCTGCATGGCGTCGAAGGGATCGAGCATGCCGACCAGCACGGCGCCCGGCTTCATCATTTCGAGCTCGTCCGGGGTCGGCGCGCGCACCTTCAGCACCATCCCGGCCCCGAGCGCACCCGCCGCCGAGCCGACCACCGCGCCTGCAGCCACATAGGCCTCGTCGGTCACGCTGGAGGCAACCCCGGCGCCGGCCTGCACGACCACGCGGTGGTTGGCCTTCACCAGCTTCCTGACTGTTTCCGGCGTTGCGGCGACCCGGGTTTCACCGGGCCGCGTCTCGGCCGGTATGCCGATTTCCATCTGACCGCCTCCCTACCTACTGGTTGGTACACGCTACGTGGAACTTTCGACGATGTCAGCTTTTGACATGGCGCCGGCGGGCGCCTAGCCTACCGATCACTTGGTCCGCGCGCGCCCGGGATACCCGGCCGCGCCCCTCGCCGGACCAACTCCCTCCCCCTTCCAAGATGAGCCCCTTACATGGCATCGATCCGCATGCTTTCCCTGTCCTGTGCGCTGGCACTGTCGCTGGCCGCCCCCGCCCACGCCCAGGACGGCGGATCGTCCGACCGCACCCGCATCTCCGGCACCATCTTCGCCAATGCCAGCGACCGCGAGGGCGACTTCGACGCGGAGCTCAAGCGCTTCTTCGTGAACATCGACCACGACTTCAACGAAGACTGGTCGCTGCACTTTACCTCCGACGTGCAATGGGTGCGCGACAGCGATCCCACCGACCTGTGGGTACCCCACATGTACCTGCAACGCCGGCTGGGGCAGAACGCAAGCCTGCAGGTCGGCAGCGCTCCGCAGCCCTGGATCCCGCGCATGACGAAGCTCAACGGCTTCCGCTACGTGGACTCGCCCCTGCTCGCGCGCGCCGGCGTCGGCAGCCCCGCGGAGTGGGGCGTGCACCTGAAGGGCCAGCAGGGCGCCGCGTCCTACGCGGTCTCTGTGGTGACCGGCTCCGGATACAAGAAGCCGACGCTCGGCGACACGCCGGACGTCGAGGCCGCCGTGGACTGGCAGCTGGCCGATGGCTGGACCGTCGTGCTCGGCGGCTACCGCGGCAGGCGTGCCCAGGACCGGGGTCCCGGCGGCGTGGAGCACACCGCGACCCGCCTCAATGCGGCACTGGCCTACGTGGGCGAGGCGGGGCGCTGGGGCGTGGAAGGCTTCGAGGCGGACAACTGGAACCGCATCAACCGGGTCGAACCCGACGAGTCGCGGGGCTGGTCCACCTGGGGCAGCTACCGCGTCGCGCCCGAGTGGACGGTCTTCGCCCGCCACGACCGGATCACCCCGAGCCGCCTGCTGGATCCGGGCGCCGAGAACGAGTTCAGCCAGGCCGGCGTGGAATGGTCGCCCTCCCGGAACCTGCGCCTGGCCCTGGCGGGCAAGCGCGAGGAGATCGAGATGGCCGGCGTGCGCCGCAGTGGCAACGAGTTCGGAATCTGGGCGCAGCTGAACTACTGAGCGCGGGCCGGCTCACCGGCCGGCGGCGCTGCCGCCGGCCTCGCCCGCCGGGGCGGCCCCAATCGCGGGCGGCTGCCCAGCACCAGTCCGATCTGGGTCAGTGAGCTCGCGGTCATCGCCAGCGCCGCGCCCAGCGGCGTAAGCACCCCGAAGATCGCCAGGGGCAGGATCGCGGCGTTGTAGGCCAGCGCGGCCCACAGGTTGCGCCGCACCAGTCCGACGCTCCAGCGGGCGAGCGTCGCGGCGCGGAGCACCCCGCCGATGCCGCCGTCCAGGATGCCAATGGCCGCCGTCGCCTGTGTCGACGGGTGTGCACGCGCCACCGAGATCCCGCAGGCTGCCGCGGCCATCGCCGGGGCATCGTTGATCCCGTCGCCCACGAACACCACCGGCCCCGGCAACTCGCGCAGCAGGTCGGCCTTCTGCGCCGGCGACATGCCGGCGCGCGCCCGTGCGGGCACGACGCCCACCTGGCCTGCCAATGCATGGACCGGTCCCTCGGCATCGCCACTGGCCAGCCACACATCGAAGCCCGCCCGCTGCAGCAGGCCGATGGTGGAAGCGGCTTCCGGATCGAGGCGATCGGCCAGGCCGAGGTATCCCATCGGCTTGCCGTCCAGCTGGACCGCAAGCCAGGTAAGTCCCTCGTCCGGATGACGGCCAGCGGAGGCCAGGGCATCCGGGTCCGCAGTGGCGACGCGTACCCGGTGCGCGCGCCACGATCCCTGGGCGGCACGCGGGCTGCGTTCGCCCGCCGCGTCCGCATCGGGGACCGCCGGTGCCGCGGCGACGATCGCGCGTGCCAGCGGATGGTCGATGCCGGCCTCCGCGGCAGCCGCCGCCTCCAGCAGCTCCTCGCGGTGCCAGCCCGCGGCCGGCACCGCCTCCACCACGGCCGGCTCGCCCATGGTCAGGGTCCCGGTCTTGTCGAAGACCGCCGTGCGGGCCCGGGCCAGTGGCGCCAGGCTGCCGGGGTCGGCGATCCGCAGGCCGTGGCGGCTGGCCAGGATCGCCGCATGCAGGTGCGCCAGCGGCGTGGCCACGGCCAGCGCGCACGGGCACGCCGCGACCAGGACGGCCAGCGCCCGCAGCGTGGATTCCTCGACCCCTAGGCCGGCCAGCAACGCCGCCACCCCGACCAGCAGCGCCAGCACCGGCACCCAGCGGCCGAGCAGTTCCGAGATGCGCGTCTGGCTGTCCGTGGCGGGCTGACGGGCGACCATCTCCAGCGCGATGCGCCCGCCCATGCGGTCCAGGTCGCGGTCGCCCGGCTCGCGGTCGCTGCGCACCGTCAGGGCCCGGTCGAGGTTGATGCTGCCGGCGCTGATCCGGGTCCCGGGAGCCGCCGCCTGGGGCCGGGACTCGCCGGTGAGGATCGAGGTGTCCAGGCGGGCCTCGCCCTGCAGCACCACGCCGTCGACGCTGGCGACGGCACCGGCGGGCACCAGCACCTGGCTGCCGAGCGGGACCTCGCCGACGGGCACGGGCCGGGCCGCACCGGCCGGCTCGAGCACGAGCGCGGTCTCGTTGTCCGCCGCCTGCATGGCGACGATCGCATCCAGCGCCCGGCGCCTGACCCACGCCTCGATCAGCCGCCCGGCGAGCAGCAGCGTGACCAGCATGGTCGCGGTGTCGAAGTAGACGTGGGAGCCGCCCTGCCACAGGTTGATCACCGACAGCAGGGTGGAGCCGGTCACCCCGAGTCCGATCATCAGGTCGATGCCGGGGCTGCGCAGCCGGACCGAGCGTACCGCCATGCGCAGGATGTCGCTGCCGGCCCACGCCAGCACCGGCAGCGCCGCAACTCCCGTTGCCACGGCGACCCACCAGGCCTGCCGCGGATCGGCCACGCCGACGTACAGCATCACGCTGCCGACCATCGACCACATGCCGAAGAACACCGCCACCGCAAGGCGGATCGACAACGCGGTAATGGTGGTTTCCAGGCGCTCCAGAATGGCCGCCGGCCGGGGTTGCTCGACCAGCCGGTACCCGGCCCCGGCGATCACCGCCGCGATCCCGGCCCGATCGGTGCGCGCCGGATCCCACTGGATCAGGGCCGAGGCGGTGAGGAAATGCACCGCCACCTGTTGCACCCCCGGCTGGGCACGCAACCTGTTCTCCAGCCCGCGCGCGCAGCCGCCGCACCAGAGTCCGTCGACCGCGAACAGCTGACGCGCGGACATCGTCCTAGTCGCGGGCGGGCACCGGCGTGCCGCTCCCGATCAGTTGGCCGTCGAGCGTCTTGCCGTAATAGGTCTCGTCGCCCTTGTGGAATTTCTCGGCCGCCTCGGCCACGCTCATCCCGGCCTGGCGCGGATCACGGGGACGTTCATGGCTGTCGATGTAGGCGGCCACGTCCCAGGCTTCCTGGTCGGTCAGGCGGTTGCTCTGGCCATAGGGCATGTTGGCCTTGATGAAGCCGGCGGCGGTATCGATGCGCGCCATGCCCGCGCCCCAGTTGTAGCTTTCCGGACCCCACAGCGGCGGGAACACCAGCCTGCCATTGAGGTCGCGCTGGCCGCTGCCGTCGACGCCGTGGCAGGTAGCGCAGTTGGCTGCGTAGACCTGGGCGCCACGCGAGGGGTCATAACCCAGCTCGGTATCCTCCAGTGACAGGTATCCCGCACCCTCGACCTCGCTGTTGGTCGGGGCGCCGGTGGCCAGCCAGTGCATGTAGCTCTGGATGTCCTTGTACACGTCGTGCCCGGCCGGCGGCGGGCCGCCTGACGCGGAATCCTGTGCGTTCATCGAATAACTGAAGCACCCGTTGATCCGGTCCTCCATGGTGTTGATCTTCTTGTTCTTGGAGCGGTACTTCGGATACGCCAGCCAGGCCGCCCACATCGGCGCGGAGTCGGCGCGGCGTCCACTGTCGAGGTGGCAGTTCGCGCAGGAGAGCTGGTTGCCGACGAACTCGCCCGCGTTGGCCGGCGTGTTCACGAAGATGTCGCGGCCACGCAGAATGGCTTCTCCCGAGGGGCCGTCCGGAATGGTGTGCTCGGGCGGCGGGGTGAAACGCACCGCTTGCGTGGGCGCACCCGGACCCGCGCTGACGCTGGATGGCGCGATTCCGTCATTGTCGCGATCGGCCGAGGACGAACGCTCGAACAGCACCGCGCCCAGCGCGAACAGCACCAGGCCGCCGCCGATCGCATAGATCGCGCGCCGTGTGCCATTGCCTGCACGGATGCGCTCAACGGACTCGCCACCTTCGGCGTTCTTGCGGTCAGTCTTGGACATGGCGTTCACCTGCGGGGGAGTTTGGCTCGACACTGGAAAGGTTCACGGCAGGGGCATTGCCCTGCCCTGCTTCGGCGGCCAGGGGTGCCGCGGCGACGGTCGACGCGGGCGCGGCGGGAACCGGGGGCAAGGTGGCCAAGTAGTCGGCCACCGCACGGCGGTCGCCGTCGTCCAGTGCCCTGGCAATGTGGTCCATCAGCTGGATGTCCGAGTTGTCCCGGCGTCCCGCGACCCAGCCGGCCAGCTGGGCGACGGTGTATTCGGGATGCTGGGCGGCCAGGGCCGGGAACTCCGGGGCGACGCCGACACCCGAGGGGCCATGGCAGGAAAAGCAGGACGGGATGTCCTTCGACCAGTCGCCCCGGAGCGCCAGTTCCTCGCCCCGGGCGAGGTCGCCGCCCAGGCGCGCGTAGGCGTTGGATGGCGCGCGAATTGCCGCGTAGAACTCACCCAGTGCCTGCATCTCGGCGGGCGCCAGGGTTCGCGCGACCACTTCCATGTTCTCGTTGCGGCGGCTCCCATCCAGGTAATTTTTCAGCTGCTTGACGATGTAGTCGGCAGGCAGGCCGGCCAGCCGGGGCACGTTGAGGGTGCCTTGGCCCCGCTCGCCGTGGCAGGAGGCACAGCTCCAGGCCGCGCCGCGGCCCTCGTCCACCAGCTGCCGGACCACCGGATCGGTGCCCGCCGCCTCCACGACGCTCACCGCGGGTTGCGCCGGCAGCGAGGGATCGACGACCCGCGCCAGTTCCGCGCCGCCCTGCCAGGCCCCGCGATCCGGGAAGCGCGCGCGCTCTGCGGCGACGAATGCCGCATCGATGGCAGGAGCCGTGGCGCCGGGGTCCGGCGCCCAGGTACCGCGCACGTATTGCACGATGCTGGCGATCTCCGCGTCATCGAGCACGCTCGAGAAGTCCGGCATGTGCCCGTCGTAGTCCTGCGTTCCCACGCGGATCGGACCGTCGATGCCGTGCAGCAGGATCTGCACCATCACCTCCGGGCGCGCGGCCACGAACGGCGAGTCGGCCAGTGGCGGGATCGCGTTGCGTACACCCGAAGCATTGGGTTGGTGGCAAGTGGCGCAGCTGGCCTGGAACAACCCGGCCCCGTTTCCCTCCGCCACCGCACGCGCTGCGGTCGCCTCCGGGATGACCCGTTCGGCGCGCTCGACCTTGCCCTCATCCTCCGACTCGAAGCTGTTGAACAGCACGACCGCGCCCCACAGCGCCAGTGCCAGTGCAACCCACAGCACGGGCAGCGGCACCGGAGCGCTTTCCTCGTAGGGTTCGAAATGTTCGTTGCGCTGGTGCGTGTCGCGCCGGTCGTCACGGCTCATCGAGGCTCCTCCGGTCGTGCATAGCCATCGTCGCGCAGCGCATCCACCGGCGCCGGGAAGGTCCGGTCCAGCGACTGCAGGTAACTGACGATATCCAGCGCCTCCTGCCTGGCCACGATCACGCCTTCGGCCGGCGCGTACTTGCCCTCCAGGGCCACCACCACGTCGTCCGGCCCGGCGGCGGGCTTGTGTTCGAACAGGAACGGATAGGCCGGCATGATGCTCCAGTCGAAGATCGCGCGGGGCTGGTAGAGGTGGGTCAGGTGCCAGTCGCGGCTGGGCAGGCGTGCGCCGACGTTCAGCAGGTCCGGGCCGGTGCGCATGGTGCCCAGCTGGTGCGGCGTATCGTAGACGTAGTCCGACGCCACCGAGGCACGGCCCCAGCCGCGCTCGGGGTCCGGCGCCTGGTCGGACGCACGGGGTTGCTGGGTGTGGCAATACACGCAGCCCAGCGCGATGTACTGGTCGCGACCCCGCTGCTGCTGCGCGGTGTAGGGCTTCAATCCCGGTGTCGGCGCCTCGCTCCGGATCTGGATCGCCGGCGCGATCACCAGCAGCAGCGTGGCAAAGGCGAGGATCCCCAGGGCGAGGATGGCAAGAGGGACGATGCGGTTCATGCGTTCGTAGCCGGTACGGTGTCACGCGGTGCATCGGGCATCGATGCAGCCGGCAGACGGATCAGGAACAGCGCGATGAAGTGCGCCACGAACAGGAAATGTCCGGCGACCATCAGCGCACCACCCACGGTGCGGGCCTGCAGGAACGGAATGGTCAGGATCACGCTGTCGGCGAAGTCGCGGGTCACGTCCAACATCGCCTCGCCCTGCAGCCAGCCGCCGATGGACAGGGCGAAGAAGTAGATCGCAAAGCCCACGACCACCAGCCAGAAATGCACGTTCAGCATCCGCGGCCACGGCCACTCGCGGCCGGTGATGCGCGGCATCATGTAGTACACCGCGCCGAACAGCACGTAGGTGACGAAGGCATAGGCACCCAGGTGCGCGTGGCCGACCGTGTAGTGGGTGAAATGGGTGATGCTGTTGATCGACCGCAACGCCTCCAACGAGCCTTGGAACGACGCGGCGGTGTACATCAGAGCCCCCAGCGAGATGAAACGCAGCGGCACCGAAGCCTTCAGCGCCCAGGTGTTGCGCGCCACCGTCACGTGCTGGTTGATCGCTACCGCGATCACCGGGATGAACATCATCACGCTGTGCACGATCGACAGCGTCACCACCCACGTCGGCACCGGACCGCCGATCAGGTGGTGGATGCCGACCTGGCTGTAGAACAGCGCCAGGCCCCAGAAGCCGATCAGCGACAGGCTGTAGGAGTAGATCGGCTTGCCGATGATCTTGGAAATGAAGTAGTACGCGGAGCCCACGCCCAGGGGTGTCAGCCACAGCCCGAGCACGTTGTGCGCGAACCACCAGTTGACCGTGGCTTCCTGCACTCCGGTGTGGAGGCCGGGCAGGTTGGCGACGATGAACAGCACCGGGAACCAGCACAGTGCGGCCAGGAAGTACCAGCCGCTCACATAGATGTGGTGCACGTTGCGCCGCGCCGCGGTGGCCACCAGCGGAATGGCGAAGCACGCTCCGGCGACCGCCAGGCCGATGTCCAGCTGCCACGGGATCTCCAGCCACTCCTCGCCATCGGTCCAACCCGAGGCGATGGCCAGCGCGCCACAGGCCACCATGAGGTTCCACAGCACCGTGCCGGCCAGGACCACCCGGGGCAGGCGCAGCGCGGTGTGGAACATCCGGCCGGTGATCCAGATCACCACGCCGATGCCCGTCATCGACAGCCAGCCATAGATGACCAGGTTCAGGTGCAGTGTGCGTACCCGACCGAAGGTCAGCGCGGCCTCACCGACCAACCAGTCGGGCATGTGCATCTTCATCGATGCCATCAGGCCGAAGATCGATCCGATCGCCAGCCACGCCATCCCGCTCCCGAGCAGCGCCAGTACCGGCAGGCGCGAAACGCGGTCGATGCCGGCACGTTCGCCGTCGAAATGATTCGTCGGGACGCCATCCCCGGCCGGCGGGGGGCGGGTGTCCGCACCCGGCAAGGTCGCGTCGTCGGGAACGCCCGCCTCTCCGGGCGTGAAGATGGCATACGCCTGGTCCTGCTCGAAAAGCAGCTGGCGCGAGGCCATTGCCCAGATCAGGAAGCCCAGCGCGAGCAGTGATACTACGAAGCTCAGGCCTAGCAACAGTCCAATGGTCAGCATCCGGGGGCGCTCTCGTTCAAACAGTCAAAAGGAAACCGGCGACCCCGGTGAAGGGCCGTCCCGTGGATCAGGGCATGGAGTGGTGTGCTGGCGTCGTGACGCTGCCGACCCATGGCGCTACCCCGCGCCGCCACGGACCAATTAGTTGGTAGGATTATAGCCTCAGGGCTGAGCAAAGCCACCGTCACGCAGCCCTCACCTTGCTGGGGGTGCCGGGACGCCTTGCTATAGTTGCGGCATTCACAGCAACGTGACCGGGAGGCAGCCTGCCTACTGGTTGGCAGCCGGAGTGCCCATGCGCCACTTTTCCGAACTCAGCCCCTCCACCCTGCGCGTCGTGGACGCGGCCGAGGACCTGCTGCAGCATCGCGGCTACAACGGCTTTTCCTATGACGACGTCGCGGCCCTGGTCGGCATCAAGAAGCCGAGCATCCACCACCACTTTCCGCGGAAGGAGGACCTGGTCGCGAGCGTCACGCAGCGCTACTCCTTCCGGCTCCGCGCGAAGCTGCTGGAAATCGAGGGCCGCACCGGCGACCCCTACGAGCGGCTGGTCGCCTACGGCGGATTGTTCGAGGAGATCTTCGCCAGCGGGGGCAAGCTCTGCCTCGGCGGCATGCTTGGTGCGCAGAGCGAGAGCCTCCCGGAATCGGTCATGGCCGAGGTCAAGGAGTTCTTCCGCATCAACGTCCGCTGGCTGAGGGCGATGGTCACCGAGGGCCAGGAAGCCGGGATCTTCCGGACCGACAGCCCCGCCAAATGCCTGGCCGAGGTGCTCCTGTGCGCCCTGGAAGGCTCCATGGTGGTGGGCCGCACCCTGCGTTGCGCGCGCGGCCCGGCCGAGGTGGGCCGCACGGTGCTCGCGGGGTTCCGGCTCCCGGCCGCCGAGGGCAAGAGGAGCGCCCGCGTCGCACGCGAGCTTGAGCCGGAAAGCCCCTGACTCCTCCTGCGGCGTGCCCCGCACGTCAGTACCTCGCATCCTTCGGCTTCGGCCCGTTCGGCCAGTCATTCACCTTGCCCGGGAAGTCGGGCCGCGGCTTGTGCGTGAAGAACTCGGCCACGTCCACCGCGTCCTGGTCGGACAACACGTTGCCGTGCCCCCACAGGCCGACCGTCTGGATGCCCATTGGCATGTTGTACTTCACGAACGCGGCGGCCTTGTAGGTGCGCGCAAGCCCGGCGCCGATGTTGAAGGATTCGTCGCCCCACAGCGGCGGGAAGACGATGTCACCGCGACTGTCGCGAAGCCCCTCGCCGTTGTCGCCATGGCAGGCGGCGCACTGCGCGTGGTAGATGCGCTCGCCCCTGACCGGGTCGGGGACCAGGCTCGCGTCCACCGTGCCGGCGTTGGCGATGTCCACCAGTTGGTCCCTGGGCGTGTTCTGCGACAGCCACTCCATGTACGCGATCATCGCCTTCATTTCCTCCGATTCCCGGTCCAGCGGCTTGCCGTTCATCGAACGCTGGAAGCACCCATTGATCCGCGCCTCCAGGTCAATCTCCCTGCCGGCGCGCGGCATCACCCGGGGATAGAAGTTGAAGCTGTTGATGTACGGGTCCCCCAGCGGGATCTTCCCCTGGGCGATGTGGCAGCTGTTGCAGTTCATCGCCGCCCCGACGTGGTCCGGCAGGAGCCGCTCGGTCTCGTTCAGCAGGCGCTTGCCATAGAAGATCTGCTCGGCATTGGGTTCGTCGACGATCGCGGTGTCCTGGGGAATCGTGTAGGTGCCGATCCTGCGGTTGGCATCGTCGACCAGCACCAGGTCGTACTGCGCCGCAGCCCGACCGACCGGCTCCGGGCTGCCGCACCCCGCGGCGACGAGCGCGGCGATCACCGCGCCGGCGACGCGTCCGGACAGCTTACTCATGGTTGGCTCCTTGCGTCGTGGAAGGCACCGGCAGGTGGGGCGGCAGGTCGGTTCCGACCCGCGGCTTCCGGCTCAGGAAGTGGCGCATCGCGACCACGTCGTCGACCGTCACCTCCGCGGCCTCGTTGGTCCAGCTATTGCGGATGAAATTGACCACCTCGGCGATGTCTTCGTCGGCAAGCATGTGGAACGCAGGCATGGAGAACGCCATCCGGTCGTGCGGCGTGTCCGGCATCCGTCCCCCACCCATGGTGATTTGCAACACCGAGTCGGGGTAGCGCGAGTACACCGCGCTGTTGCCGGCCAGCGCCGGGAAGATTCGCGGCACGCCCTTGCCGTCGGCGCGGTGGCAGACCTGGCAGTACTCGACGTACAGCAGCGCGCCCCGTGAGTCGTACTCGCCGTCCAGCAGTTTCTGCGTGGTCAGGTTCTGCTTGGCCGGCAGCGTGACCTCCCTCCCCGGCGCCGGACTGAGGGTCTTCAGGTAGGCCGCCATCGCGTGGAGGTCCTCGCCGGTCATGTATTGGGTGCTGTGTTCGATCACCTCCGCCATGGCCCCGAAGGCGGCGGTGGTGTCGGTACGGCCGGTCCGGAAGAAGTCCACCAGCTCTTCCGTGGTCCAGGTGCCCAGTCCCCTGTGCTCCCCACGCAGGCTCTTCGCCCGCCAGCCATCGATGATGGCGCCGCTCAGGTACTCGCCGGATTCGGAGTGCGACAGCGCGACCTCCTGGAACCCGATGCCACGCCCGGTGTGGCACGAACCGCAGTGCCCCGGACCCTCGACGAGATACTGGCCCCGGGTGAGCACCGGATCATCCGTTTCCGGCACGAAGCTGCGCTTGGGCGCGAACAGGAGCTGCCAGTACGCCAGCGGCCAGCGCCAGTTGAGCACCGGCGGCAGCTCACTCGGCTGGTTTGCACGGCGGACCGGCTCCACCGCCGACATGAAATAGGCGTACATCGCGGCCACGTCCTCGTCCGGCATGATCTGGTACGAGGGAAACGGCATGGCCGGATAGAGCGCGCTGCCGTCCTTGCGCACGCCGTGCTTGATGGCGTTGTTGAACTCGTCGAACGTGTAGCTGCCGATACCGGTCTCCACGTCGGGGGTGATGTTGGTGGAGTAGATCGCCCCGAGCGGCGTGAGCATGGGCAGGCCGCCCGCGAACTCCTCGCCACCCAACGTGGTGTGGCAGGCCATGCAGTCCGCGGTACGGGCGATGTATTCACCACGCTCGACCAGCGCGGGGTCGTCCACGTCCACGACGATTCCGCTGCTGGTGCTGCGCCAGTGCGGAAGCATCTGCGCAAGCAGGAAAGCCAGGAGGACGCCGGAGATTCCGACGAGCAGGACGATCCTGAGCCACTTCCGCATTGTTGTTCTTTCCCTGTGGATTGCCTTCATGCAGCCCCACTATATGTCGTGTTGGGAATGCTGGATTGACGCGGGTCAAAACCGTGGGAACATCGGCTGCCGATCCACCCGCACCCGCGGTATTGGCCAGGAGTACGCATGGAACCCGAATACTGGAAAGATCGTTGGGGCAGGGGCGACACCGGCTGGAACCAGGAGCAGCCCACGCCCCTGATGCTCAAGCACTGGCCCGCGCTCGGTTTGCCGCCCGGCAGCCGGGTGTTCGTCCCGCTGGCGGGCAAGTCGCGGGACATGGCGTGGCTCGCCGCCCAGGGCCATCGCGTTCTCGGGGTCGAGCTCTCGGAACTCGCCATCGAGCAGTTCTTCGTCGAGAGCGGACTGGAGCCACGGGTGGAGTCGAGCCGCTACGGCCGCCATTACTCGGCCGGGGGCATCGAACTCATCCATGGCGATGCGTTTGGCCTGGACGGCGACGTGCTGCGCGACTGCGCCGCCGTCTTCGACCGGGCCGCGTTGATCGCCCTTCCGCCCCCGCTCCGCCGCCGGTATGCCAATGGGCTGTACCGCTCCCTGCCGGCCGGCTGCCGCGGACTGCTGCTGACGATCGAGTACCCGCAGGATCAGAAGGAAGGTCCCCCGTTCTCCGTGCAGGAGGAGGAGGTGCGCGCCCTGCTCTCTTCCGACTGGGCGGTCGACCTGCTGGAGCGGCGCGACGTCCCCGCCTCCGGGCCGGAAGCCGGCGACGGCCTGCAGATGCAGACCGTCGCGTACCGCCTGCAGCGCCGCTGAGGGCGGCGCCGCGGCGCGGCAGCGGATCTGCACTTAGCGGGGGCCGAACACGTTCGGCATGTCGTCGGGCGCCGGAAGGCCCGAGCGGCGCTGCACGAGGCCGTTCTCATCCTGGAACAGGATGCCCGGGGTGCCCTGGAAGCCCAATTCGCGCATGAGCCGGTGGTTCGCGTCGAGTTGGCCCGCCACTTCGGCCGGGACCGTGGGCAGCCCCTCGATGCCCCCGCTCGCATAGTTCTGCTCGTTGCGCGTGAGCATCTCCGATGGCGAGGGAGCGGTCAGGATCTGCGCGACCTTGTTGGCGCTGTCGGCCTTGATGACGCCGACCATGATGTGGCGCACCTGCACCTTGCCGGAGTCGACCCAGGGACGCGAAGCCTCCCACAGCCGGTTGCAGAAGGGGCAGTTGGGGTCGCTGAAGGTGTACACCACGCGGGGGGCGTCGTCGTGGCCGTCGGCCACCCACGTGCTGTCTTCCAGCTGGGACCAGATGCGCTCGGTCATCGGCTTGGCAACCAGCCTCTGCAGCGGCTCCTGCCCGACGTCCACGCCGTGCGTGTTCACCATGGTGCCCACCAGGGCGTGCTCGCCGTCGGGAGTGACGTAGACCGCCACCGGCTGCTGGCCCCCGGCCAGGCTGGCGAAGCCGCGCAGGCCGCCGGGAGCGTCGAACTCGCCCAGCACCTCGAGCCCGTGGGCCTCGACGGTGTCGATCACGGCGGGGCGGTCCTTGATCTCGCCAGGTTCCTCCGCGTGGCTGCATCCGGCGGTGCCGGCGAGCGCGATCGCCAGCAAGGTGGCGTTGAAGTGGAATCGGTTCATGGTGCTGCCTCTTGTGTGGATGGTTGTGGGCCGGGCGCCGGCGGGCCGAAGCGCTCCAGCTTCTGCGCAAGGCTTGCGCTGGTCAGTTCGCCCATGTGGACGTCCAGGAGACGGCCGTCCCCGGCGAAGAACAGCGTGGTCGGGAGCCCGCGCGAGCCGGTGGACTGGGACACGCTGGAGAACGGATCCAGCACGACGTTATCGAGCTGCAACCCGGCTTCGTCCAGGTAATCGCGGATCAGGTCGCCGCCCTCGCCCTGGTTGGCGAAGACGAAGGTCACGTGGGGGTTGGCCACCTGGCTGTCGGCGAGCACCGGCATCTCGCGCCTGCATGGGGGGCACCAGGTCGCCCAGAGGTTGACCACCTTCGGCTGGTCGCCCATCTCGGACAGGCGCACCGCCTCGCCCTCCAGGCGGGTCAGCTCGACGTCGGGCAGTCGGACCACCGCCTGTTGCATCAGCAACAGCGCGCCGCTGAGCACGCCCCAGACCGCCAGGCCGGAAGCGGTGCCCCATACCAGCGGGCGGCGCAGTTCCGGGTTGCGGCGGGCGCGCCACGCGCCGAACGCCAGGCCGGCGAAGACCGCGGCCCAGATCGAGTAGCCGCCGTCGCCCAGCCGGATAAGGGACCAGGGATCCGCCGCGTACTGCGGCAACCACTGCACCACGAACACCACGCGTCCAGCGACCAGGCCCACGAGCAACATGTCGAAGATGAGTCCGGCCACCGGCACCCGCGGCCCGTCCGGGCGCTTTGCCGCCCATCGGCCCACCAGCGCCGCCACGCCCAGCGCCAGCGCCAGGAGCACCACCGTCATCGGCATCGGTCCCAGGCTGACCATCAGGCTTCCTCCCCTGCCCCGACCTGGTCGAGGCGCTGCAGGAACTGGTCGGCGCTGATGTCGCCGACGGTGCGCAGCGCACGCGCCTCGCGCCCGTCGGGGCTGATCAACATCAGGGTGGGCGGCCCGACCACCTCCCAGGCCTTCATCAGTTCGCGGTCCACCGCGTCGTTCGCGGTCACGTCCGGGCGTACCACCTGCATGCGCGCCAGGCGCTCGGCCACGCGCGGATCGCCGAACACCTCGCGCTCGATGATGTGGCACGTCACGCACCAGTCGGCGTAGAAGTCGACCAGCGTCCACTCGCCGCGGGCGCCGGCTTCGGCCAGGCGCTGGTCCAGGTCGGCCGCGGATTTGGCATCCACGTAGTCGGGCCTTGCCGGTGCCGAGGGGGCGGCAACTCCCGCGACCGCGGTGCCCGCCAGCGGCTGCAGCGGCCGCCACGGATCGGTCGCACCGCTGGCTCCGCCGAACATCATCGCAACGGCCCAGACTCCCACGACCGCCGCGGCGCTGCGCGAACCCCAGCGCCTCACGGTGCCCGGGGCCGCATCGGCTGCGAACGCGACCAGGCCGATCGCCACCACCAGCAGCCAGGCGCCCCACAGCGCGAGCGACACCGACCCCGGCAGCACGCGGCTGACCATGTACACGGCCATGCCCAGCAGCATGAAGCCGAAGGCGGCCTTCACCCGCTCCATCCACGGGCCGGGGGCCGGCAGCACCCGGGCGCCGAACACTGCGATCAGCAGCAGCGGCACGCCCATGCCCAGGCCGAGCGCGAACAGCGCCACGCCACCGACGACGGGGTCGCCGGACTGCCCGATGTACAGCAGCGCACCCGCCAGCGGCGCGGTCATGCACGGCCCCACCAGGACCGCCGAAAGCACGCCCAGGGCGGCGGCACCGGCCAGCGTTCCACCCTGCTGCCCGCGGCTGGCGCGGTCCAGGCGGTTGCGCAGCCAGGCCGGCAACTGCAACTCGAAGGCCCCGAACATGGCCATGGCCAGCACCACGAACAGCAGTGCGAAGGCGCCGAGCAGCCACGGGTTCTGCAGGGTGGCCTGCAGGTTCGCGCCGCTCAGGCCGGCGGCGACGCCGAGGGCGGCGTAGGTCAGCGCCATCGGCAGCACGTAGGCGGTGGACAGCATCAGCGCACGCCCGGGCGAAGGCCGCCCGCCAACCACGAGGCTCGACACGATCGGGATCATCGGCAGCACGCAGGGCGTGAACGCGAGCAGCAGCCCGAGGCCGAAGAACACCAGCGCCGCCATGGCGGGCCCGCTGTCGGTGAGCCGCTGGGCGAAGGCCTGGTCCTCGGCGAGGGCCGGGGTTTCCGGCGGCACCGCCGCCGCGGATACCGGTTCCGCAGGGGCGGCCGCAGGCGCCGCATCGCCCGACACCGCCTCGCTTGAATCCGCACCCCGTGCGGTTTCATCAGCGACGGACTCGGCTGCCGCCGGCGCCTGCGACGCTGCGGCCGCGGCGGTGCGGGTGCTGCTGCCGGCGACGGCCCCGCCCGGCACCTCCGGCAGCGTCAGCGCCATGGTCTGGGGCGGATAGCAGATGCCCGCGTCGGCGCAGCCCTGCCAGTGCAGGGTCACCGCCCCTCCAGAGGCGCTGCCGACATCGAACTCCAGCGTCTCGCGGTAGACCTCGGTCTCGCCGAAGAACTCGTCGGTGATCCGCTCGCCCGACGGCAGGCCCAGCGGGATCTCCGCACCATCGGCGTCCATCGACAGGCGGTGCCGGTACACGTAGTACCCCGGCTCGATCTGCGCAGTCACCCGGATGGTGTCGCCGGACACGACGGGAGGATCGACCCGGAACACTTCCTCGGGATCGAGGAACGTCGTTTCGGAGGCGGCCGGCGCGAACAGGTCGAACACCTGGGCGGCCGAGGCGAAGGGGAGCGCGAGCAGCAGGAGCAGCAGCGCTCTCATCGGGATGGATTTCATGGCGCGCCACGGTAGGGGACGCGGATTAAGAGCGGATTAAGAGCGCCGGCCGGGGGTGTCGGCCCGGCGCCTTTGGCGTACGGTCTGCGGCTGGACACCGCCTACAGACGGAGCAGCCATGCGCATCCTCGTCGTCGAAGATGACGACCTCATCGCCCGCGGCATCGCCAGCGGGCTACGCGCGTATGGCTTTGCCGCGGACACCGTGCCGTCCGCGGCGCAGGCCGAGCTCGCCCTCGCCAACGCCGAATGCGACGCCATGGTGCTCGACCGCGGCCTCCCCGACGGCGACGGGCTCTCGCTGCTCAACCGACTGCGCGCCGGTGGCAGCACACTGCCCGTGCTGCTGCTGACCGCACGCGACACCGTCGAGGACCGCATCGAGGGCCTGCAGGGCGGCGCCGACGACTACCTGGTCAAGCCCTTCGACCTGGGCGAGCTGGTCGCCCGGCTGCACGCCCTGATCCGCCGGGCGGCGGGCCGCAGCAGCAACCTGGTCGAGGCCGGGGCGCTCCGCTACGACCCCAGCAGCGGCGAAGCCTGGCTGGACGGCGAACCGGTCGAGCTGTCGCGGCGCGAATCCACCCTGCTCGCCAGCCTGATCCACGCGGACGGTCGCTGCCTGTCGGCCGAGCAGCTCAAGGACCGGGTGTACGGACTGGACCAGGAAGTCGCCAGCAACGCGGTCAACGTCCACGTGCACAACCTGCGGCGCAAGCTCGGCGCCGACGTGGTCGAGACCGTGCGCGGGCTGGGCTACCGTTTCGGCTGGGCGCGCCGGTGAGCCTGCGGCTCCGCCTGCTGCTCACCATCGGCCTGGCCCTGGCCGTGCTGTGGGGTGGCGCCGCGGTGTGGATGTTCCGCGACCTGGACCGCAACCTGCAGGAGACGCTGGACGACCGGCTGGCCATGTCCGCGCGCATGGTCGCCGGCCTGCTCGACCAGTCCGGCGGGGCGAGCCTGTCCATGGCGGCGGTCGAGGGCACGCTGTCGGTGCCCGGGAGCCGCGGCATGGCCTGCCAGGTCCGCTCACTGCGCGGTGAAGTGATCGCCACTACCCGCGGCCCCGGCCGCGCGCCGCTGGCGGTCAGCGCGCCGGGCTACCGCACCACCGTGATCGATGGGCAGCCGTGGCGTACCTACACCCTGCGCACCGATGCCTTCGACATCACCACGGCCGACAGCCTGGACGAGCGATTGCAGCTGCGCCGGCGCATTGCGCTGGCGGCGGGCGTGCCGTTCCTGATCGCGTCCATCGGCGGGCTGCTGGCGCTCTGGTTCGGCACCGGCCGGGCGCTTGCACCGCTCGACGGGCTGCGGCGGCGCCTGTCGCAGCGACACCCGGACGCGACCGACCCCGTCGATGGCAGCCAGCTCCCGGGCGAGCTGCGCCCGCTGATCCGCGCCCTGAACGACCTGCTCGAGCGGATGCGCCAGGCCATCCAGCGCGAGCGCGGCTTCACCAACGACGCCGCCCACGAACTGCGCACTCCGCTGACGGTCATCGATACCCACCTGCAGGTCGCCCGGCTGCACGCCGGCCCCGAGGCGAAGCCGGCCCTGGAGGACGCCGCCACCGGCGTGGAGAGGATGCGCGGGACGCTGGAGCAACTGCTGATGCTGGCGCGGGTGGAGGGACGGCTGCCTTTCGACGAAGGCATGCACATCACCGCTGCCGAGGCGGTCTCGCGCGCCATCGAGGTGGCAGGGCACGACGCGGCAGCCCGGACCGACGTACGGATCGAGGGGAACAGCGGGGACGCGGTGCTGGACGTGCCGCCGCAGCTGGCCGTCGTGGCCTTGCGCAACCTGATCGGGAACGCGCTGCGGTACTCCCCTGCCGAAACCAGGGTGGCGGTAGAGATCGCTCGCCCTACCCCGGGACTGGCCGCGTTCGCGGTTTCGGATTCGGGGCCGGGAATGGACGTCGAGGCGGCACAGTCGGCGACCCGCCGGTTCTGGCGCGGTGCGGCCTCCCACCCCGGCAGCGGGCTTGGACTGACGCTGGTGGAGGCGATCTCGCAGCGGTTCGGCGGGGAGCTGATGCTCCTGCCGCGTCAGCCGCACGGACTGCGGGTCGAACTATCGCTCCCGGTCAGGCACGAACCCGGCGTCTGAGGGCGGACGCGCGAGCGTGCGTGACAAAGCACGGCGCGGTCAGGCGCGATCGACGAGCCGGTGCAACAACATGCCCGCCAGCATCGCAGGGACGAACCACAGCGCCTCGACGGACAACACTCCCAGTCCAGCCAGGGCGGGTCCCGGACAGTAACCGGCGGCGCCCCAGCCGATGCCGAACAGCGAGCTGCCACGACGCAATACCGGCCGGAACAGCAGCACGGTGGTCAGCACCGCCCCTGCCAGGACGAACGCGAGCCTGGGGTCGAAGTCGCCGAAGAAGTCGAGGAATCCGAGCACGACCCGCGGATCGGTCATGCCCGACATCGCCAGCCCGAGCCCGAAGAGCGCGCCGGAAAGCAGTGCCGCGAGGGTGGTCCTGCTCATGCCCAGCTCCACAGGTGGCGCACGATCAAGGTGGTGGCCACCGCCGTGGCCATGAAGACCAGCACCGCGGCGAGCGAGCGTCCGGACAGCCGCCCCAGGCCACAGACCCCGTGCCCGCTCGTGCAGCCGTTCCCCATGCGGGCACCGAAGCCCACCAGCAGCCCCGCGACGACCAGCCCGGCCCGCGGGAAGTCGACCCGCGGCTGCGGCGCACCCGGCACGAAGGCCATGTACAGCCCCGCCGCCACGACCAGCCCGACCAGGAAGGCCACGCGCCAGGACACGTCCCCGGCGCGCGGGAACACCACTCCGTTGAAGATGCCGCTGGCGCCGGCGATCCGACCGTTGAGCCACAGCAGGACGGTGGCGGACAGACCGATCAGGACCCCGCCGCCCAGTGCCATCCACCACTCGCCGGTCATCGGGCACCCCCCAGCTGGTTGAGCGGCAGGCGCAGGTAGCGGATGCCGTTGTCGTCGGCCGGGGGCAGTTCGCCGGCGCGGATGTTCACCTGCAGCGCCGGCAGGATCAGCTGGGTATAGGAAGTTCAACCGCCTTTTTGGCGAGTCTGGCGGGTAGGAAGCGGCCGCGCAAGCGCCGCTTTGGGCACAGATCGGGCACAGATCGGGGGTTCATGCGTGGGTTTTCGACATCGCGGGGCCACGCAGCGGCTCAGTGCGTAGCCATTTCTCACCGAATCCCGGCACAGGGCCGAGCGCAGCCCTGCGGGGTCGTGGCCGCATTGGATCGGACTCTGGTTTCGCTACCGGCTGTGTGGCCGGCACCTCGTCACACGGCCGGCGGCGGCGCGCGCGCTGCGGGCCGGTAGTGCGCTTGCTCCAGCGCGCCGTGCTTCTCGAAGTGGGCGAGGATGGCGCGGATGGTTTTGGGTTCCTCGATGCTGGCGACGATCCGCACCGCGCCGCCGCAGTGGGCGCAGGTGGTGACGTCGATGGAAAAGACCCGCTTGAGCCGTTGCGCCCAGCTCATCGCACAGCGCTTCTGCTCGGGGCTGCGCGGCTCGTCGTGGGCGCTGACGTCCACCGGCACTGCATCGCCCGCAGGCCGCTTGCCGCGCCCCGAGGGCGTCAGCTGCGCACGCAGGTTTGCATTCGGGGCGAATACGCCGTGGAAGCGGGTGAGATGCGCGCGAGGTGGCGGGACCAGTGCCGCCAGCTTGGCGATGAAGTCCAC